>JANNBP010000116.1:0-24297 GCA_031385555.1 Deltaproteobacteria bacterium
GCTGGCCCCGTCGCTGATCGTTCAAGCAGCCGAGACGACCAAAGCGACCGGCACGGTCTCGTTTCCGAGGCTGCGAGATGGAATTCGCAGCGTGGTTGAAGACCGGCTATCCGGTCTCGCTCGTCGCCTGGAGGTCACTCAAACGTGGGGCGACTTGGTGCTGTCGAGAGATCAGTCGAGTCAAGTCGCGGAGTTGATCGCACGGCTCCGTCGTCGTCCTCAGGTTCTGGAGGAGTGGGGCTTTGGGGCGAAGGTCGGCAAGGGAGTCGGAGTCGCAGCCCTGTTTACAGGGCCGCCGGGAACGGGCAAGTCGATGTGCGCGGGTTTGATCGCGAACGAACTGGGGCTCGACCTCTATGTGGTCGATGGCTCCAAGATCAGCTCTAAGTGGATCGGGGAGACGGAGAAGAACCTCGCGGCGCTGTTCGATGCTGCTGAGGCGAGTCACGCGGTGTTGTTGTTCGATGAAGCGGATGCGTTGTTCGGCAAACGCAGCGACGTCAAATCATCCAACGACAAGCACGCCAATGCGGAGGTGAGCTACCTGCTTCAGCGGGTCGAGCACTACTCCGGTATCGCCATTCTCACGTCGAACCACGAGAGTGCGATCGACCCTGCGTTCCAGCGACGGCTGGCAACCCACGTCCGGTTCGAGTTGCCGGACGCCGAGGAGCGCTCCGCGCTGTGGAAGGCGATGATTCCGTCGACGGCACCAGTCGCCGAGGGACTCGACTTCGAACGGCTGGCCGATCGGTACGAGATGAGCGGTGGATACATCAAGAACGCCGTACTGCGCGCTGCCTTTCTGGCTGCGGACCTGAGCACTCCGATCACGCTTTCGTTGCTCGAGTACGCGGCGCGCGCGGAGTACGAGGCGATGGGGAAAATCGCGACGTAACGTTACAGGCGGTCGACGGGGATCGGGCTCGACACCTGAGGCTGCCTGGACAGTCGTCGAGCGAGCGCGCCGGCGTCGCCGTCGCGGGGAGCGCAGTCCGCCGACATAGATCTCGACCCGGCCACCTTCGTAAACGTGGAGCACTACCGGGCGTCGCGCCAGGTAGTCGGTCCGGTGCGCCGACCCAGCTGCGCCTCGAGCGGCAGGCCTCAATCCATCCGCTGTGGATCTGGGTGAGAGCGAAGGGGAAGGTGGAGCCCACGCGATCGCGCGAGTTCGCGGGCGAGCAGAGTACTTCCCATATCGGGAAACTCGCTGCCCACGGTGGTTTTGCAGAAACCCACCGTGTTAGCGTGCGGTCACTAGAGATGGGGACGGTCCTCCGTACGTACTGCTTCCTCGACGCGCTGCAACCGCAGCAGGCGACGTTCATCGGCAAGACCGCGCGCGGCTTCTTGCCCGTGCCGTTCCAGGCGTCGCTGTGGGTCGAGATCGCGCCCGGGATCGCGATCAACCAGGTCACCGACGCAGCCCTCAAGGCCACCGCGGTGCAGCCGGCCGTGCAGGTCGTCGAGCGCGCCTACGGGCTACTCGAGGTGCACCACCACGACAAGGGCGAGGTCCTGCAGGCCGGCGCCACGATCCTCAAGTACCTCGGCGTCGAAGAAGGCCAGCGCCTCAAGCCGAAGGTCCTGACCAACCAGATCATCCGCGGCGTCGAGGCCTACCAGACGCAGATCATCAACCGGTCGAGCGCCGGCATGATGGTGCTGCCGGGGCAGTCGCTGTTCATCTTCGAATGCGAGCCGGCCGGATACGCCGTGCTCGCGGCGAACGAAGCCGAGAAGGCCGCGCAGGTCAACCTCGTCAACGTGACGCCGTACGGCGCGTTCGGTCGCCTCTACATGGCGGGTCCCGAAGCAGAGATCGATGCCGCCGCCGCTGCCGCCACCGCGGCACTGTCGAGCGTGACCGGAAAAGAATCTGAGAAGTTTGTCGATAAGTGAGCAAGGAGACGAGCAATGGCTGACGCACTCGGAATGATCGAAGTCAAAGGCTTCGTCGGCATGGTCGAAGCCGCCGACGCGATGGTGAAGGCTGCCAAGGTCGAGCTCGTCGGGTTCGAGAAGACCGGTGGTGGCTACGTGACCGCGATCGTCCGTGGCGACGTCGCCGCCGTCAAGGCCGCCACCGAAGCCGGTCAGCGCGCCGCCGAGCGCGTTGGTGAGGTCGTCTCGGTCCACGTGATCCCGCGGCCGCACGCGAACGTCGATGCGGTCCTCCCGCTCGGTCGCGCCGGCAACGGCGACAAGACCAAGTAGGAAGCCTCCCGATGGTGCTGGGGCGAGTCATAGGCACGCTGGTCGCGAGCCGCAAGGAGCCCACGCTCGACGGGCTCAAGCTGCTCGTGGTGCGCGCGTGCGATGTCGACGGTAAGGCCACCGGCGCGGTGGCGATCGCCGCCGACGCCGTGGGTGCTGGGCTCGGTGAGGTCGTGCTGTACTGCGCGGGCTCGTCGGCACGGCAGACCCAGGTCACACAGAACCGTCCGGTCGACGCGACGATCATGGCGATCGTCGACGCGATCGCGATCGACGGCGAGCAGCGGTATCTGAAGAGCAACGACTAGCCCAGAGAGCACGACGATGATCGACGAGCGCAAGATCGAGGAGATCGTCGGGAAGGTGCTCGAGCGGCTGTCGGGCCAGCGTGGCATCACGCCCGCTCCGGCAGCCACCCACTCGGCACCTGACAAGCCGAAGGCGAACATTCCGCGCGGCACCAACGGCGTCTACGCCGATGCCGAGTCCGCGGCGAAGGCGGCGCGCAAGGCGTTCGAGCAGAACGAGAAGACGCCCGTCTCGACCAAGGTCAAGATGGTGGCGGCGATGCGCAAGGCGGTGCTCTCGAACATCGAGAAGCTGTCGCAGTACGCCGTCGAGGAGACCGGCCTCGGTCGCTACGAGGACAAGCTGTCGAAGAACCGGCTGGTCGCCGAGAAGACGCCCGGCCCGGAGATCCTCCAGACCGTCGCGTACACCGGCGATCACGGCCTGATGCTCACCGAGCGCGCACCGTACGGCGTGATCCTCGCGATCACACCCACGACGAACCCGACCGAGACCATCCTGTGCAACGCGATCGGCATGGTCGCGGCGGGGAACTCGGTGGTGTTCAACGTGCACCCGTCGGCGGCGCAGACGTGCAACTGGTGCGTCCATCTGTTGAACGAAGCGATCCAGAGCGCCGGTGGTCCGCGCGACGTGATCGTCTCCGTCGAGAAGCCCACGATCGAATCGGCGAACACGCTGATGAAGCACCCGCTGGTGCGGCTGATCGTCGTCACCGGTGGTCCCGCGGTCGTCAAGGCCGCGATGAACTCCGGCAAGAAGGCCATCGGTGCCGGTCCGGGCAATCCGCCGGCCGTCGTCGACGAGACCGCGAACCTCGCGAAGGCTGCCGACGCGATCATGCGCGGCGCCACGCTCGACAACAACATCGTCTGCATCGCCGAGAAAGAGATCATCGCGGTCGACTCGATCGCGAACGGGCTGATCGCCGAGCTCGGCAAGTTACCGGTGAAGATCTGCAGCCCGTCCGAGATCAAGGCGCTCGAGAAGGTCGTCCTCGAGGGCGATCACGTGAACAAGGACTGCGTCGGCAAGGACGCCGGCGTGATCGCGAAGCTGGCCGGCATCGGCACGTACGGTCACGACCTGCGCATGCTGCTGTGCCCGGTCGATGACGAGCAGCATCCGTTCGTCCAGCACGAGCTGTTGATGCCGGTGATCCCGCTGTTCCGTGTCCGCGATGCGATCGAGGCCATCGCGTCGGCGCTGCGCTGCGAGCACGGCTTCCACCACACCGCGACGATGCACTCGCTCAACATCGACAACATGGCGAGCATGGCGCGGGTCTGCAACTGCAGCATCTTCGTCAAGAACGAGGCGTCGTACGCGGGCCTCGCGCTCGGCGGCGAGGGCTACACGTCGTTCACGATCGCGTCGCCGACCGGCGAGGGGCTGACCACCGCCGTGCACTTCACGCGCGAGCGGCGTTGTACGTTGAAGGAAGCGTTCAGGTTCGTCTGAGTACAGTGAGTACGATGGTGAGGGGCCCGGCGCTCGGAGTGCTCGAGGTCGGGACCATCGCGCGCGGCATCGTGGTCGCCGACGCGGCACTCAAGCGTGCGCCCGCGGTGTTGTTGTCATCGCGCGCGGTGTCGGGCGGCAAGCACCTGATCATGCTCGAGGGTGGCGTGGCCGAGGTCGAGGAAGCGATGATCGCGGGCAAGCTCGCCGCGGGCACGACGCTGCTCGATTCGATCGAGCTCGCGATGGCCGACGATCAGGTGTGGGGGATGCTGGGCGCGCCGGTGATCGCGCCCGACTGGACGCTCGATCCCGACGCCGAGGCGGTCGCGATCATCGAGACGCGCACGGTGTGTGCGGCGATCGCCGCGGCCGATGCGGCCTGCAAGGTCGCCGACGTGATCGTGCGCGACGTTCGGTTCGCCGTCGACCTCGCAGGCAAGGCCTTCTTCACGCTGACCGGCTCGCTCGACTCGATCGAAGCAGCGGCGATCGCCGCGACGGCCGCGACGCAGCTCGGTGCCGCGGATCGGTTGGTCGAGCTCCAGGTGATCGCGCAGCCCTCGCCAGATCTTCGCGGCCGGCTGTTCCGCTAGGATCCGACCGTGGATCCGGCGCAGTGGGTGGGGCGTGACATCGATGGGCGCTACCGCGCTTTGGCGGTGCTCGGCGTGGGCGGGATGGGCATCGTGCTGCGAGCGCAGCATCTGTTCACCGGCGTGCCGGTCGCGCTCAAGATCCTCCACCCGCAGTTCCAGCTAGACCCGGAGGTCCAGGGCCGCTTCCTCGCCGAGGCACAGGCCCCGAACGCGATCGGTCACTCCGCGATCGTCAAGGTCACCGATGCCGGGCGGACCTCCGAGGGCACGCTCTACATGGCGATGGAGCTCCTCGTCGGTCGATCGCTGCGCGCGGCGGTGGCGAGCCGCGATCTGTCGCCGGAGCAGATCAAGCGTGTGCTCGCCGAGCTCCTCGCGGCGCTCGGGCAAGCGCATGCCCGCGGCTTCGTGCATCGCGACCTGAAACCCGACAACGTGTTCTTGTGCGCACCCGACGGCGAGGTCAAGCTGCTCGACTTCGGCATCGCGAAGATGCTCGACGACGTTCGCCGTCGCACGGCCGCGGGCGCACTGCTCGGCACGCCGGCGTACATGGCACCGGAACAGCTCGCCGACGCGAGCAACGTCGACGCGCGCGCGGACCTGTGGGCGGTCGGCGTGATCCTCTACGAGCTGATCACCGGACGACTGCCGCTCGCGGGCTCGACCGTCAGCGAGTTGATGGTCGCGGTCGCGAGTGGCGCGGTGATTCCGATCCGCCAGACGATGCCGAGTGCGTCGCACGAGCTCGAGCAGTTCTTCGCCCGTGCACTCGCGGTCGATCCTCGCCGGCGGTTCGGTGCGGCGGTGGAGATGGCGCAGGCGATCGCGCCGCTGGCGTGGGGAGCTCCCTCACCGAGCCCGGTGCTGAATGCCGGGCAGGTGGCGACGGTGGTCTCGCAGGCGGGCCGCACCGTCGCATCGCTCGCGCCCGCACCCTCGACCGTCGTCGGCTCGCCGCAGGCCGTGGCGTCGCCGGTCACGACCTCGCACGTGCCCACGTCTAAGCTGCCCTTACTCCTCGGTGCCGTGGCGATCGCCGCGATCGCCGTCGGTGTGGGGATCGCGATCTCCCGCGGCACGCAGCCCGAGCCGGTCGCGGCGGTAGCAGACGCGCGGCAGAGCGAGCCCCGCGTTCCTCCGGCACCCGATACCGCAGTCGTCTCGCCGGACGCACCGCCTCCGCCGAAGCCGCGCGACACCACGCCCGTCCGCGATGCCGGCGGCGTCGCGGGCCCCCCGGATGCCGCAGTCACGGCGACCCCGATGACGTGCAGCCAGCGCTGCCAGCGACTCGCGCAGAAGTGCGGCACCCGATTCCCGTCGTGCCAGCAGGATTGCGAGACCCGCGAAGCAGACTTCGTCGAGTGCTTCGATCGCTCGGAGCGCAGCTGCAACGACGGTGCGACGTGTGGCTTCGCGAAGATCTGCGGTGCCCCACCCTCCGGTTCGCAGTCGTGCGGGAGGACCGCCGCGTGTCAGGCGCGATGCGGCAACGATGTCTCGTGTATCTGCGCCTGCGATCGCCAGCTCGCACCGCAGCACGCCCTGACGCTGGGTCGCTTGAACGCGTGTGTGGTCGCTTCGGGTTGCACGTCCGCGGAGTGCGTGGCCCAGCAGTGTCCGACGCAGGTCGCGGCCTGCCGCTAGGAGCCTGGGCCGTCGCCTGATCGGCTACGGCTGCAGCCTCCTTCTGATCAGCGCTCGCCTGTACGGAAACGCCGGCCTCGCAAGCTCTGACTAGTCGGCGTCGTCGGTTCGCCGAGCCAGGAACCGTCGTAGCTGGTTGCGATGCAAGCCGAGCGCGCGGGCGGCACCGGTCACGTTGCCGTGGTGCTCGGCGAGGGCACGCTCGATCGTCGCAGTATCGGGCAAGGTCGCGGGGAGCGGCTGCGAGTCCGGTGCCGAGCTCGGTGCCCCGGTCATTCGGAGCCCGGTCATTCGGAGCCCGGCATCGGGAGCGAGGTCGCGCGCTTGAACCTCGGTCCGGTTCGCGTCGGCGACGCCGACCCCGGCACGTCGGATCTCACCGGCCAGCTCGCGCAGGTTGCCGGGCCACGGGCGGAGCAAGCAATGCTCGATCAACGTCGCGTGCGCGCGCAGCCGACCATCGACCTGCGCGAGCGTGGTGCCGATCAGCCACGGGATCTCCTCGGGCCGATCACGGAGCGCCGGCAACCGGATCTCGGGGCGGCCGATCCGGTGATAGAGGTCTTCGCGAAACCGTCGGGCGGCGACCTCGGCGCGGAGATCGCGGAGCGTGGCGGCGACGACGCGAAGATCGATCTTGCGAGGCCGCGCCTCACCGAGCGGGATGACCTCGTGCGTCTCGATCACGCGCAACAACTTCGCTTGCACCACGAGGTCGAGCTCGGCGATCTCGTCGAGGAAGATCGTGCCGCCATCCGCGGCGACCAGGTAGCCGTCGGCATCGCGATCGGCTCCCGAGAACGCACCGCGGCGCGCGCCGAACAGGAGCCGCTCGGCAAGCCCCGCGGGGATCGCGGCGCAGTTCACCGCGATCAGCTCGTTCCGTGGACCCGTCGCGCCGTGAAACACCTGCGCGGCGAGCTCCTTGCCCACCCCGCTTTCGCCGAGCACCATCACGCCATCGCCGCTCCGCGCGGCGCGTTCGATCGCCGTCCAGGCCCTGCGCAGGATCGGCCCGACCACGACGTTCGCGTCGACGTCGACGGTCGCCTGCTCGTAGGGCGTGATGTCACGGACGACGATGCCGATCGTCTTGCCGATGCGAACGATCGTGGGAGCGTGCGCCCAGGCAGGCTGCTCGAGACGGTTGCCATCGACGAAGGTGCCGTTGCGGCGCCCGAGGTCGGAGACCGAGATGCCGCCGTCGGTGACCGCGATCTCGGCGTGGCGTCGCGACATCCGGTCGTCGTCGTCCGCGACGCCCCGAAGCTCGCGACCGATCACGAGCGGTGCGTGTAGTGAGTGGGCGACCAGCGTCGGTCGGGATCCACTCCACACGATGACGTATCCGCGTCGCTCCTCGACGTCGAGCCGCTCGGCCTCGGAGTCATCTTGGGTGCGCGTCTCCACGGCGCTCAATATACCCAGGCCGGCGAGCCAACCGAGAGGAAGGCCGCGCAGGTCGTTGTGCCGGCCCGGCCGGCCGGCCGGCCGCGCGAAGCTCGACGTCCTGCCGGAGATCTCGATGGTTACTGGGCCCGGGGGCGTGACGGGACTCGCATGAGCCGTGGCATGGCCGTTGCCTCATGGCCAGCCGATGAATCTTCGTTATGTCTTGTTCGCCGCCGTCCTGGTGGCCTGCGGTGATGACCCACCTGGCGTGAAAGCGATCTCGGCGCGTGCGTCGAAGTCGGGCACGATCGCGATCGCGAACGACGACTCGCGAGTCGCGATGGTGAACCCGGAGAAGGGGTCGGTCTCGATCTTCGACACCACCAGCGAGAGCCTGCTCGCCGAGGTGATGACGGGAGGCGAGCCGTCCGCCGTGGTCATCCATCCCGACAACGAGACCGCGTTCGTCGCGGTCCGCGACACGTCGACGGTGGTGCGGATCGACGATCTGCAGACCGCCCCGGTGCTCGGCAAGACGGTCGACGTCGGCTCCGAGCCGACCGGTGTCGCGCTATCGCCGACGGGCACGACGCTGTACGTGGCCGAGTGGGCCGAGGGCCGGATCGCGGTGATCGACACCGCGACGATGCGCGAGAAGGCTGCGATCGACGAGCCTCGCAATCCCCGCGGCCTCGTCGTCACCAACGATGGCGATGACGACGACGACGACGAGCTCCTGATCGTTCCCGAGTTCTACGGCGAACCGACGGGCGTCGAGGCGACCGACACCAGCCGCAACGGCCTGATCCGGATCTACGCGACCGGCGATCTGACGGCGCAGCCCTCGATCACGCTCGCGCCGATCGATTCGGGCTTCGCGCCCGCGTCGCCGCCTGCACCCGCCGGGCTCCCGGAGGTGATGACCTCGCCGAACCAGCTGTGGGTCGCTGCGGTCGTCGGCACCAAGCTCTACCTCCCGTCGATCTCGGCCTCGCCCGATCGACCCACGAACTTTCAGACCAACGTGCAGCCGGTCGTCTACGTCGCCGATCTCGCGACCGCGGCCGAGGATCGCGGAGCACTCGGCTCGACCAACCTCGCGCGCCTCGTCCGCGACCAGATCACCGGTGCGGTGCCGAAGTTCTTCCTCGCGGATCTCGTCGACCTCGACTTCGTGGGGACCGACGTGTCGTACGTGCTGTCGCGCGGCGCCGACGTCGTGCAGCGCGTGGTGTGGTCCGGTGCGTCGCCGACCCTCGGCGGCACGGCGTTCAACCAGCAGATCGACATCAACGTCACGCCCGCGGGGAGCCCGGGCCCTTGTCAGAATCCGATCGGGATCGTGACCACGCTCGGGGGCAACCGCGCGTACGTCAACTGCTGGGGCACGCGGCTCCTCGGTGCGGTCGACCTGTCGACCCAGTCGCTGGTTCGCACCGTCACCTCGACGACGATCGACGCGAGCGAGCGCGAGGTGCAGGACGGTCTGCACTTGTTCTTCACCGGGCGCGGACGGTGGTCGCGCGATGCGTGGTCGTCGTGTGCGTCGTGTCATCCCGACGGGCTGTCGGACAACATCACGTGGAGCTTCGCCGCGGGACCGCGGCAGTCGACCTCGACAGATGGCGCGTACAGCCACGGCCCCGGCGCGCAGAAGCGCCGCGTGTTCAACTGGACCGGCATCTTCGACGAGATGCACGACTTCGAGCGCAACACCCGCGGCGTGCAGGGTGGCCTCGGCGCGGTCACCGAGCCGAACCCCGCGATCGCGGGCGCGGCGTGTGGAAACCTGGCGCAGGAGCGCGCGGTCACGATCTCCGACGCTGGACTCGGCCGTTCGGTCACCGCCGATCAGAACGTCGCTGGTCGCTGCACGAAGGACTTCGACAAGATCGAGACGTACGAGGCGCAGGTTCGCCCGCCGCGGGCGCTGCGCAAGCTCGATGCCGCATCGGTCGAGCGCGGGCGCGTGTTGTTCGGCGAGCCCGGTGCGGCCAACAACGCCGGGTGCGTGCGCTGTCACGGTGGTCAGGGCTGGACCGCTTCGCGGGTGTTCTTTTCCCTGCCCTCGGCGCCGGCGGGCAACGCGGGCGCGGACCTCGCGCCGAACGCGGGGAACGCCTTCTCTCCACCGCCGGCCTGGCCACCCGCGACCACCAGCCTCGGCTGGAACTTCCACACCACCACGCTCGCAGCGCAGCCCGCATCGTCGCTGTTCTCGCCACCCGAGGTCGCCCAGAACCCGGCCCAGGTCGCGTGCGTGATGCGCAACGTCGGCACGTTCGGCGCGGACACGCTCGAGACCCGGTTCGTCAATGTCACTCCCCCTCAGTTCACGGCCCGCGCCCAGGGCCGGCTCGGCTACAACGTCCCGTCGCTCTACGGGATCAGCGTCGGTGCGCCGTACTTGCACCACGGCAACTCGCGCGATCTGACCGACCTGTTCGACAACCCGGCGTGGTTCGCACACGCCACCGCGGGCAACCCGAACTGGCTCGCCGTCGGCGGTGCGGACGCGATCGCCGCGCGCAAGCTCGACCTCATCAACTTCCTGCTGTCGATCGACGCCGACACGCCGGAGCAAGCGATCCCGACCGGGTTCGATGGCTGTCCGTAGCTCACAGCGGGGCGCTACGGTAGACGTCGGCGGAGACGGTGAGTCCGAACACCGCGAGGCCGCCGGTTGTCGCCGCGACGGAGAGCTCGCCGAAGCTCCCGGTGCGCGACATCGGCAGATCGGACCGGCGGTCGATCCGGCCGTCGAGCGCGACCGCCCAGTTCTCTCCGGTCGCGCCGTCGAACACGAGCAAGGCCTCGTCACTCGCGGCCCACACCAGCCGTGCGAGACGAGCCGAGCGCGGGGCACCCGCGAGCACGGCGGCACGCAGCTCGGCACGCGAGCCACCACCGAACGGTGGCACGCCGGTCAGCGCGTGCGCGAGGGCGACGCAGAACGAGAACTGATCGCTGGTTGCCCCCGGGTGCTCGCCGCGCCACTGCTCGGGGCTCATGTAGCTCGGCGTCCCGACCACGGGGATCTCCGCACCCTGCGGTGCGGGAGCAACCGCCTCGTCGTCGGTGGTCGCCAGGCCGAAATCGAGCACGCGGGCACGCCCCGAGCGATCGATCATCACGTTCTCGGGCTTGAAGTCTCGGTGAACGATGCCGGCGGCGTGGGCCGCGGCCAGACCTCGCGCGGCCTCGACGAACACGCGCAGGATCTCGGCGCGCGTGCGCGGCGTCTCGAGCCACGTCGCGAGCGTCACGCCGTCGACGTGCTCCATCGCGATGTAGACCAACCCCGGTCCCTCGCGGCCGACCTCGTAGACGTGGATCACGTTGGGATGCGAGATCTGGGCGAGTGCCTGCCCCTCGCGGATCAGCCGCGACGCCGGGAACTCATCCCCGAGCAGCTTGATCGCGACCGCGCGATCGAGCGCGGGGTCCCGACCCAGATAGACCACGCCCATCCCACCGCGGCCGATCACCCCCTCGACGGCATAGCGACCGATCCGGGTGCGCTCCCGAGCCTCTCGTGGAGTGCGAACGCTCGCATCCTCGGACGTCTCGGTGACGCGGCCTGCGGACACTTCGCGCAGCGTACCACCGGTGGCGTGCCGGTCAGTGAAGCTTCCTCCCCGTCAGCATCCCGAATTCCTCACAGACAGGTGGTCCATGTTTGACCGTGATCGAAGGTTGTTCGCCAAGCCCAGATCGTCCGAGGGTGACGAGACGTCTTCGCCCACCGCGAAGCCGCGCTCGCATCGGTTCGGCAAGGAAGACGCCGGTCCCGCGCCAGCGGTCGAGACCAAGGCGGCACCGTCGAGCGCGGTCGCCGATCAGTCCAACGCGAGCGCGGTCGCGGCCTTCGAGCAGGCCGAGAAGCAGTACGCCGCGAAGGACTACCGCGGCGCCCTGGTTGGCTACACGACCGCGTGGGAGGCCTCGGTGATCCCGGCCGGCGAACGCGGCCAGGTGGCCTACGACATCGCGCAGTGCCATCGGATGCTGCGCCACAACGACGCAGCGATCGCCTGGTATCAGTCGGCCCTGGCCTCCGGCGGCGTCGAAGCGCGTCGCATGGAGATCGACGCCCACATCAAGGCGCTGGAGGCGTACGCCGATGCCAATGTCAGCGCGAACGCCAAGTTCCTCGAAGGCGAGGAGCACATGAAGACGAAGCAGTACGCGAAGGCGGCTGCGGCCTACCTCGCGGCGTGGGAAGAGCCCGATCTGTCGAACGACCAGCGCGGTTCGCTCGCCGTCAATCGCGCGCAGTGCTTGAAGCTGCTCGGCGACACCGACGGTGCCATCATCTGGTTCGAGCTCGCGCTCTCGATCGGCGGGCCGAGCGTGGACGCCTCGCGCGCGACCATCGAGGACATCCTCGGCGGTCTCCGCGGAGCCGCACCCGACGGCGACAAGGAGCACATGCGCGCGAAGGCCGGGGCCAAGGCGGAGGCGAAGTCCGAGGCGCGGTTCACGCAGGCCGAGGCGCTGTACAGGAAGGGGGCGTGGAGCAAGTCAGCGGCGGCATACCTCGATGTCTGGGAGACCGCCGTCGTCACCGCGGAGAACCGAGGATCGATCGCGTACAACGTCGCGCAGTGCTACCGGCACGAAGAGCACTTCGGGAAGGCGATCACCTGGTACGAGCTCGCCCTCAAGTCCGGCGGCCCGCTGGTCGAGCCGATCCGTCCGACGATCGAAGCAAACCTCGCCACCGCGAAGCAGAAGTTCGAGGCTGGTGGGACCAAGGCGGCGTCCAAGGAAGATGCCGCCGGGAAGACCGCGGTTCGCGCGCAACGCAGCGACGAAGCTCGCAAGACGTTCGAGGCCGCCGAGGCTGCGTATCAAGCGGCCGACTACGTCACCGCGATCGCGCTCTACAAGGAGGTGTGGGAGACCAACCTCGCCGAGCAGGGCACGATCGCGTTCAACATCGGCCAGGCCTACAAGAAGCTCGGGCGGAGCCCGCAGGCGCTCGCGTGGTACGAGGACGCGCTCGCGGAAGGTGCCTTCGAGCCCGCGCTCGAGGAGATCGTCGTGAACATCATCAACGACCTGCGCCAGCAGATCGGCCTGGCACCGAGGGAGTGATCAGTTCGACGGGTCGAGCACGTAGCTGAACTTGCCCGTCATGCAGACGTCGACATCGGCGGTCCACGCCTCGATCGGCAGCTGTCCGCGGAGGTCGAGGTCGACGACGAGCGAGCCGGTCTGGACGTACTCGAGCGCGCTCTGCTGGATCCCCGCGGGGATGTCGAGCGTGAAGCCATCGGACACGCAGTCCCCGCTGCACTCGACGATCGACAGCGTCGGCAGGGTTGATTCGGGATCGCCGCTGGCGACGGTGACGTGAGCGGAGGACACGCTGGGAACGCCCGAGCCGTGGGCGCGGACCACCACGTGCGTGAACGCGAGCTCGGCATCTTGATCGGCGAGCTCCTTCAGCTGACCGAGGTCATCCGTGCGGAAGCTGTGCTGGACGTGGTCACCCGTCGGGACACCTTCGATCGCGATGTCCTTGTAGGTGACACAGACTTCGCCAACCTCGGCCTCGACCGCCAGGAGTGGACAGCCGGCGAGCGGGAGAACGATGGCAACGAGCAAGGAGCGGGCGAAACAAGTCATCGAAGGCCTCACAGGAAATAGATGATCAAGCCGAGCTTCGCGGACACGGTGAGCAGCCGGACGTCGGGGTCGGTCGTGAACGACACCGTCGTCGAGCTGGTTCCATCGGTGGCTGCGTCGAGGTTGCGGAGCTTGCCGGCGATGTAGCTGCCGCCGGCATGGAGATAGAACGTCGCGCGCTTCCTGCCGAACTCGAGGCCGAGGTGCGCGTTCGCGTAGCGATAGCCGACGCGCTCGAGCGAGTCGTTGTGGAAGGCCTGGTCGCCGCTGACCATCTGGACCAGCGGGTTCGCGTCGCCTTCCCTGTAGCTGCCGACATCGAGGTTGAGCGTCGGCGAGCACCAGCTGCGCAGCGGCACGACCGAGACGCCCGCGCGTACGCCGGTGGTGATCATGTTGTGCGTCGCGCCGGCGTGGAGCCGAAACGCCGAGATCGGGCGGTACACGATCGACGCCGCGGCGCCGTCGGGGACGCCGGCATCGACGGTGATGCCGAACTGGCGATCGGCGCTGGCAGCCGAGGGTGCGAGGACAGCCGCGGCGACCAGAAGCGTTCGAAGCACGCTGGGTAAATCGACGCTTCGCAGCCGCCATGAACGGTATGAATTCGCGGCGGCTGTCACACACCGCGGCTCGAAGTCCGCGGAGATCCAGCAGGAAACTGCGAACGAGACGACGCGTCGGGTAGCGCTCCGGTAACCGAGATCGCTAGCGGCGACGGCGCCAGAGCAGCAGCCCGACCAGCAACCCGAGCGCGAGGCTCGACGAGCGGCCACCGCTCTCGCAACACCCGCCTGGCTGCGTGCCCGGCGGTTCTTCACCTGCATCACCACCCGGCTGACCGTCCCCGGGCGTCGGCGTGTCGGCGCAACCCTGGTTGTCCGCGCGGTCGATCGCGCACACCTTGGTCACGCCCGTGGCGGCCGCGGTCCACAGGTACTCGCCGTACCAGGTGAGCTCGATCTCGCCGCTCGCGGTGGTCGCGAACACGCGCTTCCAGTCGTGGGCGCGCGACGGGCTCTGGTGATCGTGGACGCGCGCGAACACCTTGCCGCCGATCTCTTCGAAGCGAACGACCGGCGGAGAGGTATCGACGGCGACCGTCGTGTTCGCGAGCTCGATCTTGTCGTCCTCCGCACCTTCGCCCTGGCCTTGCACGAGATCGAGCCGGTTGTCGCCGTCGAGATCGACCGCCGCGACGCCGAGCGTGGAGGGCGTGTCGTTCGGCGTCACGCTGGTGGTGCGCGTGAAGGTACCGGCGCCGTCGTTGAGGTACAGCCGGTCGGTGCCGAGTGAACCGATGAACAGATCGGCATCGCCATCGGAGTCGACGTCGAGCCACACCACGACGTTGTCGTCGGCACCCTCCGCGGCGTCGTCGATCCGCGAGCTGACGTTGGTGAAGGCGCCGGTGCCGTCGTTGAGCAGCAGCGTCTCGGTGAGGTTGCCGCCGTCGTTGATCGTCGCGAGATCGAGGTCGCCATCGCCGTCGATGTCCATCGCCTCGAACTCGTAGTTGTTCTGCGTCCCCCCGGCCGCCGCGGGCAACGCGACCGGATCGTCGGTGAAGTGACCGGTGCCGTCGTTCTTGAACAGCAGGTTCCTGTCGCAGACCTTGCACGACACCAGCGCGTCGAGGTCCCAGTCGTTGTCGACATCGACGAGCTCGACGTCCCACGTCATGCCGACGAGGAGGTTCGGCATCTGCGTCGCCGTCGCTTCGGTGAAGGTCCCGGCGCCGTCGTTCAGGTATAGCCGCGTGCGGCCGCCTGCATTGCCGAGTGCGTTTCCCGCACCCCACTCGCCGAGGAGGATGTCGAGGTCGCCGTCGCCATCGACATCGCCGAACTCGAGATCACCGACGCTCGTCAGTTGCTGCGGCAGTTGCGCGCTCGCATCGGTCCACGTGTCGGTGCCGCGCTTGAATAACTTGAGCTGCGTTCCATGACCGCCGCCGGTGATCAGGTCGAGATCGCCATCGTCGTCGACGTCCGCAGCCTTGATCACGCGGGAGAGTCCGGTGAACGCACCGACGACGTCGGTCGAGATCTCCTGGCAGTGGGAGCCGACCTCGCTCCAGTTGCCGAGGTTCTTCCAGATCCGCGGCGATTCGGCGGAGCCGGGCGTCGAATAGTCGCCGCCGTTCGCCATCAGGATATCGACGAGCCCGTCGCCGTCGACGTCGGCGACCTCGACCTTGTTCGTCCACTGCAGCGTGTCGCCGATGCAGCTCTGGGTCGCGTCCTGCCAGCGCTCGGCCCAGGCGTTGACGCTGCACGTCATGACCACGGCAACCACCACGATTCTCATGGCTTGCTACACGACCACGACGAGCGAGGTTCCGCCAGCCTCGTGCACTGACATGCGCAGCCGGCACTGCAATCCAAGCGCCTCTAGCGGAGAGTTGGAATGAGGGCGGGTGAGTCGGCAGCGCGATCCGGATCGGGCACCGTACCGGTCATGAAGCGGCGGACGTTCCTGACGTTAGCTGGTGGGGCGAGCGCGGCGGCTCTGGTTGGCCCGTGGATCCGGACCTCGCGCGCAGCGACGTTCGGAGCATTCCCCGTAGGCACCGAGTCCGTCCAGCTCGCACCGAACCAGCGTGCGAAGCGCGTACTCGAGGTGTTTCTCTACGGCGGGCTGTCCGCGTGGGAGACGCTGTATTACGTTCGCGACTACGGCAAGCCCACGGATCCGCAGTTCCCGAACACGCAGTACTACGCGTTCGCGAATTCGAACGCGCAGATCGTGGCCACCTGCGGCGGCACCGAAGCCGAGCGCCCGTTCGCGACCGACGCGAATGGAGCGCAGGTCGAGATCGGCCCGTTCGCCTCCGCGCTCGATACACGAACCGATCTGTCGGCGCGGATGCGCGTCGTCGTGCAGCGCCACAACCTCGAGCCACACGAGGCCGCGGTGCCGCAGGCCCTCACCGGTCGCCCGGTCGGTCAACCGAACGCGGCGGGGCTCGGTGCGCACATCCAGCGCGCGCGCCTCGACGGTGGCGCGACCCCGGAGCGCGCCTCGCCGCACTCGTACGTGTTCTCGTCGAACGACATCACCAGCGATAACGTCGCGGCCGGTGCCTCGGCAGGGAGCCACCCCGGCTCCGCGCGTCCGCTGCTGCTCAAGACCAACTCGAACGCCAGCATCACCACGCTGCTCGAACGCAACACGGTGGGCGGTGGTCGCGCCGAGCACGACGCACTCGTCGGCGCGTACATCAACCAGTACAACACGCGCCTGACGTTCCCCGAGCGCGGCCGCGTTCGCAGTGCCCGCACCGACGATCTGATCGTCGCGCACACCACGGCGACCAAGTCCGACGCGATCCGCGCCGTGCTCACCGATGACTTGTTCACCACGCGCACGAACCAGACGTGCGGCTCGCAGACGCGGACGTCGATCCCGCACATCGGGCTCCAGGCCGCGGCGGGACTGCTGACACATCCGAGCGAGCCCGCGTCCTATGTCTGCGTCTCCGACGTCGGGCTCGAGCGCGCCTCCGGCGGTGGCGGTTACGACACGCACACCGGCAACGCGCAGGACCAGGCGATGAACTTCGACAACATGCTCGACGCGCTGTTCGGGGTCATCAACAAGCCGGGCGAGAACAACCCGCGCAAGCTGAACCTCGACGACACGCTGATCATCCTCAACACCGAGTTCGGCCGCACGCCGGGTCGCCAGGACAACACGGGTCGCAACCACCACCCATACGGCTACGTCACCGCGTTCCTTGGTGGGCCGATCACGACGGCGGAGAAGGGTGTGTCGGGCGCGATCGATCGCGACGGCACCGCGAGCTCGTTCGCGTCTCCGGCGGAGAACCGGATGGCCGCGCTGCTCGCGATGGGCATCTGGCCGTTCGCCGCCGAAGGCTTCAACGTCGCCGACTCCCCGAACGCGACGACCGAGCTCGCGGCCGCGCAACAAGCGATGTCCAAGTTCCTCGGGAGGTCGGCATGACGAACGGGCTAACCCTGAAGCGCCTCACACTCATCCTCGCCATCGCGCTGTTCGCGTGCGGCGACGACGATTCCACTGGCGACGATGACGGCCCGGGCCCGAACTCCACGTTCGACGAGTGCGATGGCGATGCGCAGAGCTTCGTGCGCCAGGCGTTCCTCGCCCTCGACGGCCGGCGGCCGAAGAGCCAGGCCGAGGTCGACGTCTACGTCGATCTCTACAAGGCCGCCGCCGAGCGCGGCGATGATCCGATCGACGTCACGTCTCGCGCGATCATGAGTCGCTCCGAGTTCGTCGAGCACTGGGTCGACGTCTTCATGGACGCGCTCCACGTCCAGCGCCTCGATACCCAGACCGAAGCCAGTTGCTGGGACCGCGGCACGCGGGCGACGGTGTCGGCGTCCCTCGCCGCCGCGGTGCGCGACAACGCGGCCACGGGTAGCGCCGACGGCCAGCGGTTCACGATGCTCGACCTCGCGCGCAGCTCGCTCGTGCTCGACGATCTGACGCCGCTGTATCGCGGCCAGCTGTTCTCGCTGGTCAGTCACCCGATCCCCGCCGCGAACGTCGGCGCCGTCGATGCCGAGCTCGCACGCCGCGAAGATTTCGGTTCGACGTTCGACGCCAGCTACATCCATCGCGACACCGTCTGCCTCGGCTGCCACAACAGCGAAGCCTCGGTGACCGACAGCGATGATCCGGCCGCGGATCGCCACTGGCCGGTGCCAGGCAACCCCGAGCGCGCGGTCTACGGTCAACCGAACGGCGTGCCGAACGATCGCGCGCACGCGGCGTTTCGCGTCGACTCCTTCGTCGACGACGGCAACGAGCTGCCGTGGGGCTGGGAGCCGGACTGCGGGCGGTTCCGCACCCCGACGCAGGTCACCGACGACATCGCCAACGTCGACGGCAAGCTCGCGAGCCTGACCGGCAAGCGCTCCACCGTGTTCGGCCTCGAGCAGTCGCTCGCGAAGGGCTTCGCGGCGCTGAAGGCGAGCGGCCCTCCGACCGGCGACCTGACGGATCCCGACGCCGCGCTCGCGTGGCTCGTCACGCTCAAGATCACCGAGGACGTGTGGACCCAGGTCACCGGCACACACCTGACGATCGCGAACTACTTCGCGCGCAACCAGGCATCGAGCGAGCTGCTGAATTCGCTCGCAGGCACGTTCGTCAGCTCGGGCTTCTCGCTCAAGACGCTGCTCGTGGCGATCGTGGCGAGCGACTACTTCAATCGCCTCGCGCCCGAAGCGGCATGCGGTCCGAACCCGTACACGTATCCGTCGGTGTTCGATCCGTGGACCACCGCCGATGCCGACGAGGAACGCCGCGGCAACGGCCCGGGCGATGCGGTCACTTCCCTCGACGGCCGCACGCTGATCCACGCCACCGCCGCCGCCCTCGAGTGGACGCCTCCTCCCGAGGCGACGCGGTTCCCCGACTACGGCGAGCCCGGCTGCGAGGACGGCACCTGCGCGGAGCTCGGCCAGGCGTGCGGGTTCAACCAGTGCTGCACCACGTTCCAGGCGGCGTGTCAGAACGGAGGCGTGTTGCCAGCCGACGAGCTGCCGTTCCTGCGCGGCATCGGCATCTTCCTCCGCAACAGCGAGCGCGGCTTCCGCGGCCTCGATTTTCAGGCACGGCTGTCGTGGGAAGATCGCAACGGCGTGTGTGGTCGCCCGACGTGGGTCAGCGCGGACTTCATCGATCGCCTCGCGGCCGCAAGTGCCGGTTCATCGGCGACCGCGCGCGACGTCATCTCCGCACTCAAGGATCGGCTGATCGGTGAGCCCGTGATCGAGGAGGGTGAAGAGGCCGCGGCGATCTCGTCGGTGGTCGGCGCGCTCGAGGATCCCGCGAGCGGCGTGACCGCGTCGCAGCTCCGCGAGGTGTGCGGTGCGATCGTCGGGTCGCCGCAGTTCTTGCTCCAGGGGATCGCGGGCCGCGGTGGCGATCGGCCGCTGCTGACACCCGACAACGCGAGCTACGACACCGTGTGCGCCGACCTCGCGGCAACGGGGATCGGCGTCACGGGTCGCGTGGTGACGTGTGGTGGTGGCAAGGCGGCGCTGGCCGAGGGCCGCGCGAAGCCACGGCCGCCGATCACGCACCCCGTACAGCGCCTGCCGATCCGTCGCGGCAAGACGCCGCTGCGCACTCCATCCGGGACCGTGTCCCGGGCCCTGCCGTTGCACTGAGCGGAAAACTCCGCCATGTTCCGCTGGATGCGTCAGACATGGCTGTTGATCGCGCTCGTCGCTGCTGGCTGCGAGCACAAGAAGGGTTCCGACAACATGGGCGGCGGGGCGAAGGAGCCGTCGGGCGACCCGTCGCCGGCGGGCAGGGCCGCAGATGGCCGCAAGCAGACCGTACAGACCGGTGATCTCCGCGAGCCCGTCGCTGCAGATCTCGCCGAGTACACCAAGGACCTCCCGGGCACCGGCCAGAAGCTGATCGCGACGTTCGAGACGCCCGCCGGCAACATCACGTGCGAGCTGTTCGCCGATCGCGCGCCGGCCACCGTCGCGAACTTCATCGTGCTCGTCACCGGCAAGAAGCCGTGGGCGAACCCGAAGACCGGTAACACCGAGAAGGGCACCAAGTTCTTCGATGGGCTGATCTTCCACCGCGTGATCCCCGGCTTCATGATCCAGGGCGGCGATCCGCTCGGCTCCGGCACCGGCGGTCCCGGCTACAAGTTCGAGGACGAGCTGTCGCCGTCGATGGACATGGGCCCGGGCACGCTCGCGATGGCGAACTCCGGTCCGCGCACCAACGGCAGCCAGTTCTTCATCATGGACGACGCGTCGCGTCCCGACCTCGCGAAGAAGCACTCGATCTTCGGCATGTGCAAGCCGCTCGAGGTGGTGTCGAAGGTCGCGTCGACGCCGGCCTCGAACGATCGGCCGACCACGCCGATGACGATGAAGGTCACGGTCTCGAAGGGCTGATCATCGGGATCGCGATCATTGGGATCGCGCGAGCACGCTGCGGCGGCCGCACGCCTTGGCTCCCACGGGATCTGTGGCGACCATCACGCACTGCCTGTCGAACAAGACGTTGGCCTCGCAGAGCTCGGCGAGCTCCTCTCTCGAATCGCGGAACTCGTCGCGGAACTCGATCGCCTCGTCATGGCTGAGCCTGCCCGACCAAAGTTGGTACATATGTTCGACCACCTCGTCGCAGGTGGGGTCGCTGCGCGTTGTAGGGTGCTGTCCACCGGCGCAACTGGCTAGTACGAGGGCGAGCAGATACTTCACGCCCGCCCGTGACTGCAAGCCGGTGGCCATCGCCAACTCGACGGGACAGCAACACCCGGACAAGCTACGCGCGTACACAGCGTGAATGGCGTGCCACGTTCACGGCGCATCGCCGGGAAACAGGATCGGCGTCGCGAACCGCGAGCGGAGCTTGTCCGCATAGCGACGCTCGCCGGATCCCCAGACTGCACCGAGACCGACGAGCACGGTGATCGGCGCGCGCTCGGTCATCGGCTGCTCCGTCGAGCGCTCGGCGAACGACGCCCGATCGCGGGGCGCCATCACGCGGACGAACAGCCGCGTCTCGGCGAGCAGCGTGGAATCGAAGGCATCGCCACCGCCGCGCAGCCGCAGGGCCGCGCCGACTCCGTACGCGACGTCATCGCCGCCATCGTCGAACCACGACTTCTCGACGACACCGTGCAGCTCGAGCCCGAGCTCGAGATCGCGCGGCTCGATGAACGAGCCCAGCAGCCGATCGGCGATCAGCACGCGGAGTCCGCCGGAGAGCGTGGCGCTCTCGGGATCTCCCGACTCGACGTTCCACCGGCGCGAGCCCTCGACCGCGACACCGATGCGGTGCCACCAGTACGTGGCTTCGAGGCCGACGCCGACCACGCCCTCCGCACCGATCCCGTCACCCGCACGCGCGGCGATCACGCCACCACCGACCATCGGGGATCGCTCGCCCTCGGCCGCGGCGACGCTCGACGCGAGGAGTAAGAGAAGCAAGTGGAGCGCGTGACGGAGGGTCGGCACGAGGTCGAGTATGGCGATTTTCTCGTCGAGAACAATCATCGTCTTCGGGCTTCAGGGAGATCCACAATCACCCCGAGGACGCGGCTACAATGCCCTGTGCGCCTCGCCGTAGCCCTGGTGTTGATCGGTTGCGGGACCGATGTTCCACCGCCGATCTCCGTCGCGAATGGCCGTCTCACCGCCGAGATCCACGAGGAGCCTGCGCAGATCGTCCTGCTGCTCGACGGCAACAAGGTGTGGGCCAGTCGCCCCGGCGAGCAAGCCGCCGAAGCTGGGCCGCCGCACGGGTTCGCCGCGATCGGCTCGCGCGCGACCGAGATCGAGATGCAGTTCGGGTCGTTCAGGTTCACGGAGACCACCTCGTCGGAGGTCTGGCAGCCGGTCCAGCGCCTGGTGGACATCACCCCGACCTCGACCGGCGCGACGTTCAACCTGCAGATCAACGGCGCGATCCGCGGGGCAGGTGAGCTTCGCTTCGTCCCCGAGACCAAGTCCGGTGCGAACCCCGACGCCGCCGGTTTCGTGCGCCACGTCCAGATCCGGCTCGAGGTCGATAGCGCCGATCGGATCCAGCTCGCGTCGGAGACCACCGAGACCGAGCACCTGCTGGGGCTCGGCGGTCAGTCGTTCGATCTCGATCACAACGGCGAGACCGTGCCGCTGTTCGTGCAGGAGGACGGCATCGGCAAGGAGCTCGAGCCCGACAACATCTACGCCGGCCTGTGGTTCCTGGCCGGGCGCAAGCACTCGACCCACACGCCGATGCCGATGTTGCTGTCGTCCAAGGGCTACGCGGTCGCCGTCGATACCAACGCGCGCGCGGTGTTCGATCTCAACGATTCGCGCGCCGGTGCGTCGCGGTTCGAAGCGTGGGATCGCGTCCTCGATCTCCAGGTCTTCATCGGTGACGGCCCGCACGAGGGTGAGCTCGCCGGCGCTGCGACGCGCGATGCGCTCGGTCACATGATCGCGTGGGTCGGCAAGCCGGAGCGGCCACCGCTGTCGATCTTCGCCCCGTGGATCGATGCGCTGTTCGGCTCGGCGAATCTCCGGCGGGTCGCAAACGTGCTGCGCACCAACGGCATCGCGTCGTCGGCGATCTGGACCGAGGACTGGCGCGGCGGGAACGATAGCGCGCTCGGCTACGCGCTCGAGGAGGACTGGAAGATCGATCGCGCGCTCTACCCCGATGTCGAGGCCCTGTCGCAGGAGCTTCGCGATCAGGGCTTCGCATTCCTCACGTATCACAACACCTTCATCGACGAGACCGCCGATATCCACGACGAAGCGGTGGCCGCGGGTTATCCGATCAAGGACGCTACCGGCAGCACGTACACGTTCACGGGCGTCAAGTTCAACCCCTCCACGCTCCTCGACCTCACCAACCCACAAGCCTACGGGTGGGCCAAGGGCGTGATGGGCGAGGCGCGCACCGTCGGCAGCGATGGCTGGATGGCCGACTTCGCGGAGTGGCAACCCACCGACGCCGTGCTCGCCTCGGGCGAGGACGCGTTGCTGGTCCACAACCGCTACACGGTGGACTGGGCACGCTTCAACCACGAGCTGTTCGCGACGCCGATCGCGAATCGCCCGACGCCGATGTGGTTCGTGCGCTCCGCGTGGCTGCACTCGCAACCGCAGGTGCAAGTCGTGTGGCCCGGCGATCAGCAGACCGACTTCTCCGACGGTGACGGGCTGCCCTCGGTGATCCCGATGGGGATCAATCTCGGGCTCGCCGGCTTCCCGTACTTCGGCTCCGACATCGCGGGCTACATGAGCCAGGGCACGATGCCGACCTCGAACGAGCTGTTCCACCGCTGGACCACGTTCGGTGCCTTGCAGCCGGTGATGCGTACACACCACGGCCGCAGCGCGCGAGAGAACGTGCAGTGGGAGACCAGCGCGGCCACGATCGCGCACTTCAAGCGGTGGTCGCGGATCCACATGCAGCTGGTGCCGTACTTCGCGGGATCGATCGCGAGCTTCGAGCGCGACGGCCTCCCGCTGATGCGCCTGATCGCGCTCGAGTACCCCGACGAGGCATTTGCCTGGACGGTGATGGATCAATACCTGCTCGGCGATCGGATCCTGGTCGCTCCCATTCAGGTCGAGGGCGCGACCTCGCGCGACGTGATCTTGCCGGCGGGCGAGTGGGTCCCGCTGTTCGGTGGCGCGGCGGTCTCCGGCACGATCACCGCGCAGGCTGCGATCACCGAGATCCCGGCGTTCGTCCCGGTTGGCTCGATGCTCGTGCTGTTCCCCGACGGTGTCGACACGGTGCTGCCGTCGACGAATGCCGCCGTCACCACCGCCGATGACGTCGCCGCGGACCGCGAGGTCTGGCTCTACGCCGGGACGCCCGAGCGCCCGGAGCACGCCGCGTGGAACGACGACAGTGGATCGATCGGCGGTGCGCAGTGGACGTGGACCGGTCGGCCGGCGGTGCCCGCGCCGACCAGCGCGATCTTCAACGGCGCGTCCGTTACCGTGACGAATGGCGTCGCGACCGTGACCGGTGACGGCACGCTCGAGATCGGTGGCGGCACGCTGACGATCGCCCGCGGCAACCTGACCGCGGTGACGCGCGTGGTGCTGCGCTAGCCCAAGTCGCTCGCCCAGCATCGGTCCGCATCACCTGTTCAGAAGGCGACGCTACGCGTCGCAAGGCGCCATGGGTCGCCATGGGTCGCCAAGAAGTTTCGGGCAGAGAATCCGACGCTCGACGACGCTTGCGGAAGAACGCGCGAGCTCGGCCGACGCAGAGGCGTCGAGTGTGTGCAACCGAGAGCATCGGAGAGGCTTCGGTCGGCGCCTCACCGCCGACCGAACTTGGGCGCTCTCCTCCAACGATCGTTCGAGCACGATTCTGTTTGATCCGGCCATGGCGAACCTTGGCGACCCTTGGCGCCTTGCGACGCGCAGCGTCGCCTTCTGAACCAGCGTGGGCGAAGGGCGAAGGGCGAAGGGCGAAGGGCGAAGGGCGAAGGGCGAAGGGCGAAGGGCCAAGGGCGAAGGGCGAAGGGCGAAGGGCGAAGGGCGAAGGG
>JANNBP010000272.1:0-29183 GCA_031385555.1 Deltaproteobacteria bacterium
CGCCTGGTACGACATGAACGGCATGTCGCCGACCACGTGGGCCCGCCGCGCGCCGCGCACGACCGCGCGGCAGTGGTACGCGATCTCTTCGAGCGTCACCGGCAGCGTGGTGTCGTGGCCCTGGATGACCATGCCGAGGGAGTCGCCGACCAGAAGCACGTCCGCACCGGCCTCGTCGAGCAAGCGGGCAAAGGTGGCGTCGTACGCGGTGAGCATGGCGATCTTCTCGCCGCGCTCCTTCATCTGCCGGAGGGTGTGGATGGTGACCTTGCTGGCCTTCATCAGTCCCTGCCTTTCTTCGTTGGGTATGCCGGGTGCAGGTCGCGCGCCACACCATGTGGCTACACGCTCGCTGGCTACCGTGCCTGGGTAATACCATCGATCCCCTGGAGCCGCGATCCGGTTTCGCGATCCTGTAAAGTTCTCGTCGCTTGCTCGACGTCGTCATCATTGGTGGTGGCCCTGCCGGCATCTCCACGGCCCTGCACCTGCAGGCGATCGCGCCGCATCTCGGGGTCGTCGTCGTCGAGAAGGCGCGGTATCCGCGCGACAAGATCTGCGCCGGCGGCATCGGCGCGCGCGCGTTTCGCATGTTCGAGCGGATCGGGGTCGAGGTCGATTGTCCCTGCGTCCCGATCGATGCGGTCGCGCTCAGGATCACCGGGCACGAGCTGATCGTCCGCGTCCCGCAATGCGGCGCGGTGGTGCGGCGCCTGCTGTTCGATCACGCGTTCGCGAAGGTCGCGATGGCGCGCGGCATCGACCTCCGCCAGGGCTGTGAGGTGCGCGGGCTGACGGTCGGCGAACACTCGGTGCTCGTCGAGACCTCGCAAGGCACGCTCGAGACCCGCGCCATCGTCGGGGCGGATGGGGTCGGGGGCGTGACCCGGCGGCTCGCGGGCTTTCTTCGGTCCTCGCTGCGCGCGCAGGTGGTCGAGCTCGATACCGCAGGCTCGCCGAAGGATCTGCCCCGCGACACGGTGGTGTTCGATTTCGCCGAGCGCTCGCTGCGCGGGTACGCGTGGGACTTTCCGACGCTCGTCGACGGCGAGCCGTTGATGTGCCGCGGCGTCTACGTGCTGCACGACGGGGAAGCACGGGGCGAGGTGCGCACGCAGCTCGCGAGCTATCTCGCCGCCCGCGGCCTCGACATCACCCACTACAAGGTCAAGCAGTTCGCCGAGCAAGGCTGGGTGCCGGGCAGCGAGATCAGCAAGCCGCGCGTGCTGCTCGTCGGCGAAGCGGCGGGCATCGACATCGCCACCGGCGAAGGCATCGGTCAAGCGATCGAGTACGGCAGCGTCGCCGGTCCGTACCTCGCGTCCGCGCTCGCGCGCGAGGACCTCGGCTTCACCGACTGGCGCAAGGTCGTCGACACCCATCACCTCGGCTGGCAGATGGCGATCCGCCACGCCTGCTACGACCACTTCTACGGCGGCGCGCGGGTCACCATCGAGCATATGATGCCGAAGCTCGGCAAGCTGCTCCGCGTCGGCATCCAGGACTTCGCCGGACAACCTCTCGACAAGCTCGCGATCGCGCACGGCGCAGGCCAGTTCCTCGCTGCGTACGCGAGCCGACACAGGGCACCCACATGATGGAACGCAGGGCGAAGCAAGTGATCGTGATGCGCAAGGATCTCAACATGCGCAAGGGCAAGATGATCGCGCAGGGAGCGCACGCCTCGATGAAGGTGCTACTCGACGCCGGCACGCTCGGCGAGGACGGCAGCTTCGCGCTGTCACCTTGGCCGGCGCTGCGTGCATGGCTCGGCGATGCGAGTCACCCCGGCCGGTTCGCGAAGATCTGCGTGTCGGTGACGTCCGAGGTCGAGCTCGACGACGTGATGGCGCGGGCGCAGGCTGCGGGACTTCCGTGCGGCTTGATCGTCGACTCCGGCGCGACCGAGTTTCACGGCGTGCCGACCAAGACGTGCTGCGCGATCGGCCCGGCGTGGCCCGAGGACATCGACCCGATCACCGGCACGCTGCCCCTGTTGTGATCACAGCTTGTCGACGGTCGTGGGAAACGCGGGCTCGAGATCGACGTGATCGAACGAGATCGCGCCGCCCATCATCTCGCCTCCGGCCTTGAACTGGCGCAGTTCGAGAGCCTTCCCGAGCTCCTCGATCGCGCGCTGCCTCTCGAGCTGCTCATCGTTATCTCGCTCGGTGCCGACCTGCCTGACCGGCAACGTGGCCTCGCTGTCGTCGGGGAGCGTCACGTCGATCGCGAGCGGCTCGGGGCTGTCCTCGTGCAGGATCGCACCGCCGACCAGCGCAGCGGCCGCGACCACCGCCATGGTCGAGATCCGCCGGTGCTTCCGCTTCACCAGGCAGTCTGCCATCACGATCGTGCCGTCGCTGCGCTCGCGGTAGCGCCCGCACATGTTCGCGCCCTTCGCGGCGAGCAGCGCCTCGGCCTCGGCGCGGGTCAGCACCGACAGATCGAACACCGTCTTGTCGCACGTGCCGCAGTGGCGGGCACGCTCGTCGCCGGTCATCGACGACCAGGATTCGGTACACGGTTCGGCGATCCGGATCACGTCGAGGAGCGACATCTCGAATCCGACATCGGCCAGCGCCCGATGGTTGCAGCGAACTGCTAACGCTGCGACGACAGCCACGTTTGCGCGCTGCGCAACACGTCGACCGCGGGGGCGTTGACCTCGACCTCGACCGGCGCGCCGGTGATCTTTTTCAGCGCGCGCTTCACGTAGTAGCGGACAAGCGGGTAGTCGTGTGCAAGCAGCGGCGCCATCACCGACAGCGCCTTTCGCTCCCGCAGCTCGCCAAACACGCTCGCGGCGATGGCTTGTTCGTGCGGCTTGCCGCGCAGCAGCGTGGCGCGCATCGCGTTGACGTTCAGATCCTCGCCGTACAGCGTGCGAAGCGCGGCGCGATCGAACGACTTCTTCCACCACGTCTCCATCGTCGACACCAAGGTCTCCACACTCTTGTCGGCGTGGCACAGCGCGCACTCGAGCGGTCGATCCCCGGTGACCCGCGCGGGCGCGGTGGGGGAGCCGATCCGGTGATAGCGCACGAGCTCGTAGTCGAGCCCCATGTTCTTCTTCGGCATGTGGCACGCGACGCACGACGTGCCGGCGCTGCCCGCCTTGTGATGGCTGTGGGCTTCCACGGTCGACGCGATCTGGCCATGGCAGGTGGCGCAGATCGAGTTGCCCGCCGGGGTGGCCATCGCCGCCAGCTTGTCCTCGTGGTCGACGCCATGAGGATCGTGGCAGGTGGTGCACGCCATCGCCGACGCGCAGCCACCCAGCTGGTAGTCGCGACCTTCACCCGAGTTCGTCGTCGAGCCACCGAGGTTCGGGCCGCGCCGGGTGCCACCTTCCCAGGTGTGCGGATAGCGCGTGAACAACACCGTGTGGCACTTCGCGCAGGTGTGGTTGATCCACGAGGCGCGCGAGCCTTGCGGCTTCGGCGGCACGACACCGAGCGCCCGCGACTGCACGGCGAACGACGGCAACACTTTCGGATCGCCGACATGTTGCTTCGATCCGTTGTGGCACGCCTCGCAACCGATGCCGAGCTCGACGAGGGACTTGCCATCCAGCTTGGCGTGCGTGATGGCAGCGGCCTCCACGAGTAGCGCCCGCGCACCCGTGGCCTGCGGCTCGCCGCCGAGGAACTTGATCTCGGTCTCGAGCGCGGTCGAGAGCAACCCGTCGTCCTTGATCTGCGCGCGCCAGGCGAGCCGCTTCGGCAGCGTACGATCCGACAGCTTGCCTTGATAGCCCGGCAGGTCCGGCCCGTAGAGATCGTCGTAGAGGTTGAACGCGAGCGGCATCGTGTTGTGGCAGCCGATGCACTCCTGCTTCCACACCGCGCGCGCCGCCAACTCGGGGCGCTCCTTGACCATCACCGAGTAGCCTTTGTAGCGCCACGACGTGGTCGCGAACACGTACGTCGCGGGCAGCACGTGCTCGACACCCCCACTCCCCTCCCCCACACCGACGAAGTCTTCGCGATAGCGACCGCCGACCACCTTCGTCACCGTGAAGGTCTCGCTCACCCTACCCCGACTGACCTCGACCACCCGCTTGCCACCGACGGTCTTCATCGTGGCGCTGCTGTCGCCGATCCGGAGCTCCGCGCCGTCGAACGGTGCCCGGATCTGCGCGGTCGCGACGTCGCGCGTCATGTTCCGCATCGGCGAGGCGGCCCACGCCTTGTAGATCTCGGCGTGGCAATCGGCGCAGCTCTCCGAGCCGGCGTAGTCGGCGCGCAGCACGTTGCTCGTCACCACGCCCCCCGACGACAGGCTCGGTCCAGGCGCCGGCGCTGGTGCCGACCCGCCGCATGCAGCGATCACGAGGAGTCCGGCGAGACGCACGCACCTAGCGTACACCCTGCGACTACAACGATCGCCGAGCGTCACCACCGCGCGGTGCACACCCGATCGAGCGGGAACGCAGCGAGGGTCGCGACGACATCCCTGCGTTCGTGGTCGTTACGCATGGCACGTCGATCGCACCACCTCTGCTCGGCACGACAAGGAATCGACGAACACCTGCCGGAACATCGACCGGCCAACGTCGGACGCGGAGACCTGCTCACCGCGACGCTGCATTCACGATGGCGATGTCACGGCGAATGCCGCACACCGGGTCGTGCCCTTTCTCCTGATGTCGATCTGTAAAAGGAATGGCATCACACTCGACGCCGGACGACCGCCACAGGTCGACGGCGTCGAGGCGTTTTCGGTGTGTGCGTAATCGCTCGATCGGAGAGCCTCGCGAGGTAGTGCTCCTCCCCGCGAGGATCCGACGCACGCACGTCGTATCTTGAGGCGTGCCCTGGCAGAAGTTAGTCACGGCGCCGCACCTCCTCGCGGTGATCGATCTCGACGGCACGCTGCTCCCGTTCGCGCCCACCCCACAGGAAGCGCGGATCGACGGCGACACGCAGCAACTCCTCGAGGAGCTCATGCAGTTACCTGGCGTCACCGTCGGCATCTCGACCGGACGCATGCGCGAGCTCGTCGACGACCTCGTTCGACGCTTTCCGGATCTCCCGATCGCGTGCGAGCACGGCGTGTGGCGGCGCACGGGCGGCACGTGGGAGGCCGCGCTGCCGCCGATCCCGCAACTCGACGAGATCGAGAGCTCGCTGCTGGCGCTCGCGGCGAAGCATCCCGGTGCGCTGGTCGAGCGCAAGTCGTGTTCGGTGTGTCTGCACTGGCGGCGCGTCGACGCCACACAGCACGACGCGATCATCGCCGCTGCCGAGGTGATCGTCGACGAGTGGCTCGAGACCCATCAGCAACTCGAGCGCCTCCCGGTGATCGAAGCGCTCGAGGTTCGGCATCGCCAGGCGCACAAGGGCGGCGCACTCACGTGGCTGCGCTCGCTCGCACCACCCGGTGCCTGCGTGCTCGCGCTCGGTGACGACATCACCGACGAGGACATGTTCGTCAGTCTCCGCGAGGGCGACCTCGGGATCCTGGTCGCCGAGCATCCGCGCCGCACGCAGGCGCAGCTCCGCCTGCCCGGTCCCCCCGCCGTGCATCGCTTCCTGCGCTGGCTCGTCGAGGCCCGCAAGCACCAACCGACGCTCGCCCCCGTCGGTCTCGAACCGGCGAGAGTCCCACGGAGCGCACGCGTCGAGGCGAGGCTCGTCGTCGCGTCGAATCGCTTGCCCGCGGCACCTGCTCCACTCTCCGAGCCCAAGCAGCGCGGCCGCGAAGTCGGAGGCTTGGTCTCCGCCCTCGTGCCCGTGCTCGCGGAGACCAACGGGATCTGGCTCGGCTGGTCCGGCGCCGAGCGCGATCCGGGGTTGCGGCTACGACTCGAAGATGGCGACGCACCCTTCACGCGCGCGCAGTTCGACTATCCGCCGACCTGGCGAGAGCGGTTCTACGCCGGGTTCTGCAACCAGGCGCTGTGGCCGCTGCTCCACGGGTTCACGACGAAGATCCGCTATCACGACGACGAGTGGGCCTGTTACAGCGACGCCAACCGCGCCTACGCGGACCTGATCGTCGAGGCCGGAGGTCGCTCCGCCGATGTCTGGATCCAGGACTTTCACTTGATGCTCGTCGGTCGCGAGCTCCGTCGCGCCGGTCACCTCGGACGCCTCGGCTTCTATCTCCACGTGCCGTTCCCACCGCTCGACATCTGGGAGACGTTGCCGTGGGCCGCCGAGGCCCTCGCGGCCTTGCTCGAGCAGGATCTGATCGGCCTGCAATCGCAGCGCTGGGCCGACAACCTGTTCGCGTCCGCACGCGGCTTGCTGGGTCCCGAGGGCGAAGCTCGTGCGCGCGAGCGGGTGCGCGTGATCGGCGTGGGCATCGATCCGGATCGGTTCGCAGAAGCGGCCGTGCTCGATCAAACGAACAGCGACCTCGGCTCGTTCGAGGCGATGCTCGGGGGGCGCCAGCTGATCCTCGGCGTCGATCGCCTCGACTACAGCAAGGGCATCCCCGAGCGGCTCGAAGCGTTCGCGCGCTTGCTCGAGCAGTATCCCGAGTGGCGCGGCAAGGTGTCGTTCGTCCAGGTCTCGGTGCCGACGCGCTCCGAGGTCCCCGAGTACGCCGAGCTACGGTCCCGCGTCGAAGCGCTGGTCGGACGGATCAACGGTGCGTACGGCGAGGCCGACTGGACGCCGGTTCGCTACCTCTATCGCTCGTACGATCAGGCGACGCTCGCGCGGCTCTATCGGATCGCCGCCGTCGGGCTCGTCACCCCTCTGTGCGATGGCATGAACCTGGTCGCGAAGGAGTACGTCGCCGCGCAGGATCCGGAGGACCCGGGCGTGCTCGTGCTCTCGAAGTTCTGCGGCGCCGCGGAGCGGATGAACCTCGCGCAACTGGTCAACCCGTATCACGCGGATGGGGTGGCCGCGGAGCTGGACGCCGCGCTGCGGATGTCGAAGGAGGATCGTGTCCCGCGGCATCGCGCCCTGCGCACCGTCGTGTGGACCGACACGGCGAGCGCGTGGGCGAAGACGTTCCTCGACTCGCTCCGCGCCTAGTTCTTCGTGAACGTGTGCGTGAAGTCCAGGTGACCCGTCGAGTCATAGAACTCGCCCGTGAAGGTCTCGTGATCGACGTCCACCCACAGGAAGCCCGGCTTCTCGGCATCCTCGAACAGCGCCACGTTGCCGCGATCCTTGAGCGCGGTGGTCGAGCTCCCCGCGCCGCTGACGATCAGCTTCGTGCCACACAGCGCGCCGGGCTCGTCGAGCCACTGCCTGCTGTGATCGTGGCCCGCGAAGAACACGTCGGCGAGCCCGCACGCGTTGGTGTCGAACCAGGTCTTGAATGCCTTGCCGTTCTGGATCGGTAGCGGATTCGGGATCGGGATGCCGGCGAGCTCCGGCGCGTCGTACGAGCCGGCGTTGCCGTGCGTCCCGTTGCTGCGATACGGATGATGACCGGCGAGGAACACCCAGTCCTTGCCCTCGACCTCCATCATCGCCTGCGGCAGCCACTGCGTCTGGTTACCGTACGTGGTGTTCTCCCAGAGCAGCGCGTTGGTATCGAGCACGACGATACCGACGTGCGCGAACGAGAACGTGTAGTGCGTCGCGGGCATCGTCCACTTGGTGGACACCGCGGTGTAGTCGACCTCGAGCTTGCCCTTGTCGAACTCGTTGCCGATGCCCGGCGCGTCGATGATCAGGTTTCCACCGTTGTCGTGGTTCCCGAGCGCGACATAGAACGGCAGGTCGATGTCGTGATACGGCTCCTCGAACTTCGTCTGCCACTGCGGGTCGGTGATGCTGTCGACGCCCGCGTCGTAGATGTTGTCGCCGAGCATCAGCACGAAGTCGCAACCCTTCGCCGCGCAGACGTCGCGGATCGCGATCGCGACCTCGCGCTGCGTGGTGTTGCCCTTGCCGGCATCGCCGATCGCGATGAACCGCGCGCGTTTCGGCGCCTGGGGTGGAGCATCCGCCGGCGGCACGTCGTCGTCGCCTGGTGGCACGTCGTCGCCGCCGATCGGGCTGCTCGAGCCACAGGCCACTGCCAACACCGCGCAAAGCGCTCCCGAGGTCCTCATCGCGCCCGAACCTAAACCACAAGGCAGGCCGAAGGGGCGACGAATTCGTCCGCCGTGGCGCCAGCACGGGATTTGTTACCCCGTGGCGTGGTCCTCGCGACTCACGACTGCGCATCGGCCGCCGCAGCAGCGCATGTTCAGATCGAGATCGAGCCCTTGCGGAAGTCGGTCTTGCGCAGGTGCACGTTGATACACACCGGTCGCCCGGTCTTCGAGATCGCCTTCGCCTCGGCCAGCGTGGCGTCGACGCGCGCGGGATCGGTGAGCACGAGCCCGACCCCGCCGTAGCCCTCGGCCACCTTGTGATAGTCGGTGCGCCGCAGATCGCAGCCGAGGGTGGTGCCGAGGATCTCGACCTGCTCGCGCGCGATCTGCGCCCAGCTCGCATCGTTACCGATCACCGCGATCGGCGCGACGCCGTGGCGAACGTAGCTATCGAACTCGGCGAGCGTGTACGCGCTCGAGCCGTCGCCCCAGATCAACCAGACCTCGCGGCCCGGCCGCACCATCGAGGCACCGAGCGCCATCCCACCGCCGACACCGAGCGTGCCGAACACGCCGGGATCCAGCCACGACAGTGGGGCGCGCGGCCGCACGATGTAGCTCGCGGTCGCCACGAAGTCGCCACCGTCGACGACCAGCACCGCGTCGTCGGCCATCGCCTCTTCCATCCGCAGGAAGAAGTGGAGCGGATCGACGAGCTCGCCCGCCGCCTTGGCCTTGCCCGCGATCTCGTGGTCGCGCGCGGCATCCTTGGTCCGCAGGGACTCGAGCCACGGCCGCCACGCGTCGTTCGGTCCGGTCACCTTGTCGGCGAGCTGGATCAGAAACTCGCCGGCGTGCATCTCGGCGGCGATCTCGGGGCGCCGGTTCTTCTTGAGCTCGTGCGAGGATAGATTTGCCGCGATCAGCGTCGCCTTCTTCGAGATGCCGCGCCCGTAGCCGAGCCGGAAGTCGAACGGGAACCCGCACACGATCACCACGTCCGCTTCCTTGAGCGCCGAGCCGCGGTTGTGGCGCAGCTGGAGCTCGTGGGTGCGGCCGAGCAAGCCGCGCGCGGTGCCGGCGAGGTACACCGGCGCGCCGAGCATCCCGAGCGCGCGGGCGACGCGACCCGGATCCTTGACGTTGACCAGCGACTGGCTGCCGACCACGATCACCGGCTGCTTCGCGTTCCGCAGCGCGTCCGCCGCCTTGTCGATGTCCCCGGCCGGGTTGTGGAAGCTCGGCAACTCGGGGAGATGCACGTCGGGCATCACCGGTGCGCGGAACTGCCGGTAGAGGTGCCCCTTGATGTAGAGCTCGAGCGCCTTCGCGCCGATCCCCTTGGCCTTCCCGAAGCCGACCTCCTTCTCGTACCAGCTGCGGACGATCTCTTCGGGATACAGCAGATCGACCGGCACCTCGACGAACACCGGCCCCGGGACGCCCTCCATCGCGATCTGACATGCCCGCTCGATGGTGGCTGCCAGGGCGGGCACCGTCTTGACCTGCGTCGACCACTTGGTAACGCTCTTCATGATCGCCTGCTGATCGATGTCCTGCAGCGCGCCGCGGCCCTTGAGCAGCGTCGCGGTCGAGCCCCCGAGCAGGATGACCGGCGATTGCGCCATCTGCGCGTTCTTCATCGCCGTGATCGTGTTGGTGACGCCGGGCCCCGCGGTCACCGCGGCGACGCCGATCGTGCCGGTCATCCGTGCGACGGCGTCGGCGGCGAACACCGCGTTGACCTCGTCTCGGACGTCGACGACACGCAGCCCGCGCGCCTGGGCGCCGGTCAGGATCGGGGAGATGTGTCCACCGCAGAGCGTGAACAGGTGGGTCGCACCGTGGCGTGCAAGGACGTCTGCGATCAGATCTCCGCCGTGGGGCATGGCGCGCAGTCTCGCGCGGCGTGCCTACGGGTTGGAAGGCTTGTCGCGACGAACCTTCGCGATCGCGAACCGAAGGATCACGCCAGTGACCAGCCCGATCGCGGCCAGCCCGATCGGCACCACCACGCCCGCCGTCGACATGGTCGAAGGTCCGGCGAGGACCAACAGGACGACACCGAGCCCTGCAACCACGTCGGCAACCAGCAGCGCGACCCGCATCTCCTTGCTCTTACTACGAGGGCCAACAGCGACGTAACCATTTCGTGCGCTCGCGGCGGGGCGACTGCGCTAGCGTTCGTGTGTTGTCGAATCTGATCCTCTACTCGATTCCGGCGTTCATCGCGCTGTTGCTGCTCGAGTTGCTGTGGGCCAAGAAGCACCCCGAATTCGTCGGCTACCACCGCCCCGACACCCTCGCCTCGCTGTCGCTCGGGCTGCTCAACGTGATCATCAACGCGGGAACGAAGTTCCTGACGATCCCGGCGTTCGCGTGGCTGTACGAGCATCGGCTCGTCGACGTCGTCGACGCCGTCGGCCCGTGGTCCTGGGTGATCCTGTTCTTCGCCGAGGACTTCTCCTATTACTGGTTCCATCGCCTGCACCACGAGGTCCGCGTGCTGTGGGCCGCCCACGTCAACCACCACTCGAGCCAGCACTACAACCTGTCGACGGCGCTGCGACAGCCCTTGCTGACCCCGTTCACCGGGCCTTGGTTCTGGATGTGGCTACCCTTGATCGGCTTCGAACCATGGATGGTGCTGACCGCGCAGGCGTGGTCGCTCCTCTACCAGTTCTGGCTGCACACCGAAGCGATCGACAAGCTCGGTCCCGTCGAGTGGATCTTCAACACGCCGTCGCATCACCGCGTCCATCACGGCAAGAACGTCCGCTACCTCGACAAGAACCACGCAGGGGTCCTGATCCTCTGGGATCGGATGTTCGGGACGTTCGCGAAGGAGACCGAGCGCGTGGTCTACGGCCTGACGACGGACATCCAGACGTATCACCCGCTGAAGATCGGCTTTCACGAGATCGCCGCGATCAGCCGCGATGTCGCCGGAGCGCCGACGCTGGGGGCGAAGCTCGGCTATCTGTTCGCGCCGCCCGGCTGGAGCCACGACGGATCTACCAAGACAGCGACTCAGCTCCAGCGTTCTCTATAGAGGGGCGCAGGAACACCAGCGCCTCGGCGGGGGTCCCCGGGAGCGCGCGCTCGATGAATTGATCGAGGCGATCGAGGAGCGCCCACGCGCCGACCGCGTTCGCATGCAGGCCATCGGGACCGACCAGCGAGCTCGCGGGGACCTTCTCACCCGACCGCAAGGTCACGTCGCCGCCGGCCGCCAACGGCTCGGCCCACGACGCGAACGGCACCAGCAACACGCGCTCGCGCTTTGCCCACGCGGCGATCTGATCATTGTAACGAGCGAGTGACGCCACATCCGGAACGCTCTCTTTTGCGATGAAGGCTTCGCTCGCGGTGGTGATCCGAGGGATGTCTCCGACGACGATCCACGCTCCCGCGGCACGTGCACGCTCGAGTTGTGCGAGGGCCGACGCGACGGCGCGATCTCTCCACCCGGGGTCGGTCTCGCGATAGACGTCCCAGAACAGCAGGTCGAGGCCGACGATCACGGTCGCGCGGAACGCGATCGCCTGATCGATCTGGGTAGCCGTCACCCCGACGGGATCTCTGAACAGGAAGAGGGTCGCGTAGGACTCGACCTTCGAGCGGGGTGCGGCTGTGGTCACCAGGTCACCGAACGGCACGCCGCCGAACCCGGCCGAGACGCTCGCGCCGACCACCGCGATACGCTCGAGCGGCAGCGTCGGTTGTTGACCCGAAGTCAAAATCGGAGCGCGATGGACATCACGCGTCGGCCCGGACACCGGACAGCCGAGGGTCGTTGTCCCTAGCAGCAGGCTTAGCCAGATTTGTCGCACATTGCCCCCATGTAACCTACTGAAGTTGCACTTCGCGTACTCGTGTTTTCAACGGTTTACCTACTGGGCACAACCGTCCCCACCTGGGGTGTGAAATCTCATGCGCAATGTGCGCCTGAAACTACATCATGAAATGATCTCGCGTAGTTGGAATAGTTGCCGCCGGAGATCCCCAACGGTACGAGGGTTGCTCTATCGTCAGGCCTATGCTGAGTGGTCTACAGCAGTACCGGACATCCGGTCACAACATTGGTGCGGCTCGCAGCCGTCGCTCGATGCTTGAGACGCTTGTCCGGCACCTCGACATGGTTCGTTTGACGGTTGCGGCTGCCGCCATCTTCGCGATGGTCGGCTGTAGCGGCCTCATCGATGGTGGTGGTTCCGGCGGCCTGACCCCGGAACAGCAGACCGCTCGCCGCATCTGGGTCGAGAAGGCCTTGCCTCAACTTCAGGCTAACTGCGTGGTTTGCCACGATGGTACGCGCCCGAATATCGGGTTCATCATCGGCGCTGGCGACCTCGACAAGCGCGAGTCCATCCTCGCTTACGCCCCCGCGGTCGTGAACCTGGATGCGCCGAGCTCGTCGCGCATCATGACGAAGGGCCTTCACGAAGGTCCTGCCCTGGACGCCACGCAGACGTCCGACCTGCTCGAGTGGGTCAACGCCGAGAAGGTGGCGGCCGGCTCGACTGGGGAGGAGCCCCCCACCCTGGAGACCACCCAATTCCTGGTTCAGGTCTGTACGTCAGGTCTGCCGGATGCTCCGGGTGCCCCAAACTCCAGCTGCCTCGTGAACAAGATTCCGCTGACTGACATCGGCGCAACTGGCGCAGAAGTTCAGTTCGTCGTGCAGTCGCTCGGCTCGGGCCTCTACATGACCAACCTCCGTCTCGTCCCGGGTACCGACGGTGCCTTCATCGAGCACCCGCTGTTCGTGTCCTATCCCGCCGATGACTCGGCACCGAAGGCCGACACGATCGACCGCTTCTTCAACGTGAAGCTCAACCTCCAGATGACGGCGACGCCGGAAGAGCAGCAGATCGGTGGTGGCACCGCAGCCTTCGTCGGCTTCCTCGCGACCGATAAGCTCGCCATCCACTTCAAGAACGCCTCGGTGTTCAAGCCGGACGAGGGCGGTCCGCCCGTCGTCTCGGGGTGCCTGAAGCTCCCCGAGTTCAAGGCGAACGCGGCTCCCACCCTGCAGACCAACTGCGCAGCAGCCTGCCATGCTGGTGGTCAGCCGAATGCTCGCTCGGCGGTCAACATGACCAACCTCCTGTCGGCAAACGACGACGAGGTCCTCGTTGCCTGCAACCAGATCCGCACCCGCATCAACTTCCAGGATCTGAACAACAGCGGTCTGTATCTCGCCCCGACGCCGGGCAACATGAACCACCCGTTCTCGTTCGGCGGCAATCAAGCCAATTTCACTGCTTTCAAGAACGCCGTCCAGGTTTGGGCAACGGCAGAGCAAACGGCAGCACCCTAAAGGAGCCCCATGAAGAGGATCTCACACCTACTGATGGTCGCCGCACTCGCGGTTCCCGCCGCGTGTAGCGGTGGAGGTGGTTCGTCGGACGACGACACCGCCGATGATGATGGGAGCGGCTCTGCTGACCCGTTCGATCAAATTCTCGAGCAGCGCGAGTTCGACTACAACGCCGCGCTCCGGATCGCTGCACTCCGCTTGACCGGGGACCTGCCGACGATGGCCGAGATCAACGAGATCTCTGCGGTGTCGGACCTCGCGGTGAAGAAGAGCCTCTACGAGGCCCGCATCACCTCCTACATGAACAGTGATGCGTTCAAGAAGCAGATGTTCTTCTTCTGGCGCGACACCTTCAAGATGGGTGAGACCGCCGAGATGGACACGGCGCCGGCGCTCGCCACGCAGCTCACCATCGACAACGGCAACTACACCGCGCTGCTCACGCAACCGGCGAACAACTGCCCGACGTTCGATGAGACCACCGGCGTGGTCACGCCCGCGGAGTGCGTCGGCAACGGCCCCAAAGCCGGCGTGCTTGGCAACCCTGCGGTGATGAAGCAGTTCTTCGGAAACTTCGCGTTCCGGCGCGTCAAGTGGATCCAAGAGACCTTCGACTGCACGAAGTTCCCCGTCGAGCTCGGTGGCGCTGCGACCGAGATCGGCGCTGCCTCGCCGTACACCGGTGACTGGCCCTTCACCAGCATCGCCGGCTCCGAGAACGGCGGTCGTGTGAACTTCCTCGACGTGTCAGCAGTCATCTGCGCGAACTGCCACACGACGATCAACCACATCGCTCCGCTGTTCGCGAACTACGACATCGACGGTGTCTACCAGCCGCAGATCGCGGTTCCGACCCCACTCGATGGCGCGCCGCTCGCTCAGCTGAGCGACTACCTGCCGACGGGTGAAACGTTCGCCTGGCGCTATCAGCAGCCGGTCGCCGATATCCCGGCGCTTGGTGCCGCGATGGCCGCGGATCCGGACATCGCCAAGTGCGGTGTTGCTCGCACGTGGAACTGGGCGCTCGGCAAGACGGACATCGTCGACACGCTCCAGGATGTTCCCCTCGAGACCATCCAGGCCCAGGTCGATGCCTTCTCGGGCAACGGCTTCAAGCTCAAAGACATGATCTACAGCGTCTACACCAGCGATGACTTCACCAAGTTCTAGAGGAGGCGACCAATCATGACGAACAAATTGACGATCCTGGTCGCGTCACTCGGACTCGCTGCTTGCGGCGGTGTCGATGACGGGACTACCCCTGATGAACTGCCGCCCGGTTCGACGACCGGTGGCGAAGATACGACCTTCGATCACGACAACAGCGGGTTCAACCCGTTCGATCTGCTCGACCGGCTCAACGAGGAAGGACCGCCGCGCTTCACCTCGCGCGTGCACAGCTGCCCGAAGGTCCGCGTGCGGACGCTCGGCAACGTGCTTCGCTCGCTCGGCGTCGACATGAACGAGCCCGGTGCGGTCTCGGCGGCCACGCTCTACAGCTCCGGCTACAACGCGCTCGGTGGTTCGAACTACGCGAACCGCATCCGCGAGAACATCAACATCACCACCTCGGCTGCCTCGCGCGAGTTCGACATCTTCGCTGCGGCCTCCGATCAGATCATCACGAACATCAACACGCTCGAGCGTTGCAAGGTCAACGGCGTTGGCGCGGAGCTGTTCGATGCAAGCAATGCGTGTCGGATCGACGGTATCACCTGCTTGATCGGGACCCCCGCTCAGGCAGCCCACCTCGACTTCTGCAACATCACCGTCACCAGCGCTGCCGATATTGCTACCGGTAAGCGCATTGCCGTCGCGGCCCTCCTGGCCGCGGCCTACACCTGCGAGTGAGGAGATAGCACCATGGCGAAATCCCCCTTTGCGAAGCGCGAAGAAAGCTACGAGCTCTCTCGCCGCGCTCTCATCAAGTGGACGGTCGCTGCGGGCGCCGCACTCGGCGTGTCGCGCAGCAGAATCTTCGACATCCTCGAGGGCTCGGCCGGCAAGGGCACCGCCTTCGCGGCGGCCGCCAACCCGACCACCCGCTCGGTCCACCTCGTCGCAGGTAACGGTGGTGCGGCGTGGTTCCAGCTGCTCTGGCCGCAGGTTGATATCGCGATGGCGAACAACCCGAACTTCGCCTGGCAGTATCCGGGCGCAGCGCAGCTGGTTGCCGGCACCTTCAAGCCACTTGCTCGTGGTGCGGACACGCCGTTCGAGACCCTGCCCGCGCAGCGTCAGATGACGTGCTTCACCTGCGGCACCAACGAGACCCACACGGGTCAGCCCCAGTCGCTGACCCTGCTCAACGGTAGCAACATCCACGCGATCGCGGCGGTGTTGCAGTCGTCGAACCCGTCGGTCATCCCGGTGATCACGTTCGGCCAGACGTCGCTTGGCAACGCGCCGGGCGCACCGGTCGCGGCCCAGGTCGGCAGCGCGGAGGACGCGGTCGGCTTGTTCAACAGCGCGGCGTCGCGCGCGGGTGGTCTGCTCTCGACCGGCTCGCACGCGTCGCTCTACAAGGCGCAGTACGATGCCTTCGCCCAGCTCAACCGCGCTGCGAACCGCTCGACGACGAAGAAGTCGTATACGACGGCCTCCGGCGCCGCGAGCTTCCTCGGCACCAACCTCGCCGCCAAGTTGCAGACGACGTCAGAAGATCTGACGACGTACGGCATCGACGGCAACACGCGCGGCAACGTGCGTGCGATCGCGAACGGGCTGATCTTCGCGGTCAAGGCGTTCAAGATGGGTCTCACCAACTCGCTGGTCATTCCGGCGATGAACGACGACCCGCACGGAGCGTGGGCAGACGGCAGTGCCATGACCGTCCCCGGCCAGCTCCGCAAGGTGCTCGACGGCTTCATGACCCAGCTCACGAGCACGACCGACGACGTCACCCAGTCGACGCTCGCCGACGACGTGGTGCTGACCATCGGTGGCGACACCACCAAGAACTCGCGCGACCGGAACGGTTGGCCGGATGGCACGGACGGCAACAGCAACATGCTGTGGGTCTACGGTGCGGGTCACCTCAAGTCGGGCTGGTTCGGTCGCGTCCAGGCGAACGGTCAGGTCGAAGGGTTCGACGCCAACGGCGCGGCTGCCCAGTACAATGGCAACCAGACCGCTCGCTTTGCCCTGGCCTCGGTCGCCTACGCGATTGCCAAGCGTGACGAGCGCGCGATCTCCACCTTCGCGAATGGCCTCACGATCTCTGGAAAGTTCGGCAACCCGAAGGACACCTGATCTTCGCGTTGGCTTCTCGGGACCAACGGTCCCAAACGCGTACGGGCTGCTTTGCGAACTGCAAAGCGGCCCGTCGTCATTTCGGCGTGTGCTAGGTTAACGGCGTGCGCGTCGCGTTGATCGCCTTGCTGCTTGCCAGCCTGGTCTCGTGCAAGCGTAACGAGGCCAAGGGGCAGACCGGTGCGGGTACCAACAGTACGGTTCGCACCGAGGACACCGAGCGCGAGCAAGCGCGGTTCGATTCCGAGCGGCACCCCGAGAAGGTGGTCGAGGCGCTCGGCATCAAGCCAGGGAGCAAGGTCGCGGATGTCGGCGCCGGTTCGGGGCTGCTGACCGTGCATCTGGCTCGGGCGGTCAAACCCGGCGGCAAGGTCGTCGCGACGGATATCGACGAGGGCGTCCTCGAGCTCATGCAGGCGCGGCTTGCCGCGGCTGGGCTCGCCGACTACGTCGAGCGCAAGGTCGTCGCCGCGGACACGCCGGGGCTCGGAGAGAATCACGAGTACGACGCGATCCTGCTTGCCGAGGTCGACCACTATTTTTCGGATCCCGTGCTGTGGCTCAAGACCGCGGCGTTGTCCTTGAAGCCGGGTGGCCGGCTCGTGATCTCGAATCGGATCCATCACCGGGCAAAATCGATCGCCGCGGCAACCAAAGCGGGCCTCAAGCCAGTCTCGGAGTCGACGCCCGTGCCGACGCACTTCATCGCCGTGTTCGAGGTCCCGAAGTGAGGGCAGCCTCGATCGACACTCGCCCTTCGGGCTCGCCGCAACTTCGCGCACTCGCCGCGGCCGCCATCGCCTTGCTGACTGCGTGCCCCAGTGACCCCGGAAATCCGGGGGTGCTCTACCTCGCACCAGATGGCAGCGAGCTCGAGGTCAAGCTCCAGGCGGAAGAGCCTGAACCCTTTTGAGCACCAGGAGTGGGGCCCGGGCGGTCCCTCGATGCGGAGTTCGCGCTGGTCGCCGGCCTTCCCGCCGGCAGCTACCACGTGATCTACGACAGCATCATCCTGTTCGCGGTCGACGTCACGTTCTCGATCATCCATCGCCGCGGTGACGCGGACACCGTGCTCGCGACGTGGGACGAGCACTTCGAGCCGTTGCCCGGTGGCACCTTCGAGGCGCAGCTGCGCGAACGCGACGAGGTCGCCCCCGCTGTGCCGTTCCAGGACGGCGACAAGCTGGTCTATCGCTACGCCGGCGCGAACGCCCAAGGCTCGATGTCCTATATCCCGGTCGGCAACCCCGAGAGCGAGGGCGGCCGCCACACCAACATCACCCTGCCCCACTGACGTCATCGTCTCGTCACAGCTCGCTGCATCACAGCGGCATGTGGAGAAGGATCAAGAAGTGGCGGGCGTTACGCGCGTACAAGTCCACGCTGGCGACCAAGCTGCGCGCGCGATACGGACGCGAGAAGCACTACACACCGGAGCAAGTGAGGCGTTGCGCCGCTGACTCCGGCGTCTCGACGACGTTTCTCTGCTTCGCGTTCGCGATGTACTGCGACCGCGACACGTTCGACGCGTATCACCGCGCGGAGGGCGAAGCGTGTGACTACGACGCGATGCGGGTCGAGGTTGGCTCGGCGCTCGGCATCGATTCCGGATCCCACGACTCGTTCGATGCGAGCCAGTTCGTCGATTCGGTCGATCTTCACCATCACACCGGCGGAGGCGGCGGGAACCACGACGGGTTCTTCGACGGTGGCGATGGCAGCGACTAGACGACCTTTGCGCGGGGCGGCACGACCTCGTCTTCCTCGTAGAAGTCGAGGTCGACGCCGAACGTCTCGCGGATCAGGAACAGGCCGATCACGGCGAGCACCATGCAGCCGATGCCGACGACGATCGCTGCCTCGACGAGGCCGATCGAGGTCTTGAGCGCGGTGAACGCGAACATCACGCCGACCAGCGAGCCGCGCACGAAGTTCGGGACCGTGGTCGCGGCGGTCGCGCGGAGGTTGGTACCGAACAGCTCCGCCGCGGTCGATACGAACGCCGCCCAGTACCCGGTGGAGATGCCGCCGAACAGCGCGATCGCGTAGAACCAATCGCCCGACGATCCGCCGAGCGTGAAGTAGACGACCATCATCACCGCGACGGCACCGAGGAAGATCGCGAACGTCTTGCGGCGCGACCGCAGCTTCTGGCTGAGCACGCCGGAGAGCACGCCACCGATCGAGCAACCGCCGTAGACGAACAACAGCGAGCGCGCTGCATTCGGCGCGGGTGACAGGCCGAGCGCAGCGCCGATCTCCGGCGACAGCGTGAACAACAGCCCGATCACGTACCAGACCGGCACCCCGATGAAGATGATGCCGACGTAGCGCGCCAATCTTTTCCGGTTGGTGAACAGCTGGAAGAAGTTGCCGCGCGCGACGTTCGACTTCGCGAGCGTGGCCGCGAACATCCCCGACTCGACGACGCCGACCCGAAGTGCGAGCAACGCGAGCCCGAGGCCGCCGCCGATGTAATACGCCGTGGTCCAGTGCACGACGTGGCCGAACGCGCCACCGAAGATGCCGGCGACCACGCCACCGGAGACCCCGAGCGCCGCGACGATCGTGGTGCCCGTCCCGCGCTCGTGCTTGCCCATCAACTCGCTGACCAGCGTGATCCCGGCACCGAGCTCGCCTGCGAGCCCGATCCCCGCGATCAACCGGCACAGTGCGTACGTGTCGACGTTCGACATGGCGTCGACGTCGCCGACGAGGCCGTTCGCGATGTTCGCGAGCGAGTACAACGTGATCGATCCGAACAGCACCGACAGCCGGCCCTTCTTGTCGCCGATCACACCCCACAAGATGCCGCCGACGAGCATGCCGCCCATCTGCATGTTGATGAGGAACACGCCCTCATCGGTCAGCGCCGTCTTGCACGCTGCCTCGCTGAGCCCCTGGCAGACGCCGATGCCCTTGAGGCTCTCGACGCGCACCATGCCGAACAGGATCAGATCGTAGATGTCGACGAAGTAGCCGAGCGCCGCGACGATGACCGCGAGCGTTGCCGCCTTCCGGGTGTCTGAGACCACGGCCCGACTATAAGCGTATAACCGTGGGTATGAAGCGTGCGGTCCTGCTCTTGGTCTTGCTGTTGCTCTCGGGCTCGGTCGCCCATGCCGACGAACGCCGGGCGTGGGTCAAGGCGGTACCCGACGATACGACCTGGAAGCACTATTCGAAGACGATCGGCTCCGACGACGTCGGCAAGTTCATCATCGACATCAAGACCAACGACATCTACTTCATCGATGTCAACCTCTTCAACATCCACGCGGACTTCGTCCTCGGCGTGTTGCTCAAGCAGGCGTGGACCGCCGACAACGTCCGCGAGTACAACCGGAACTACGAGCGCGTGAAGCCGAAGTTCATCCTCGGCTACCTCACGCACCACCTGAAGATCGACAAGTGGACGATGGCGTTCTGGGAGGGCGACAAGATCGGCCCCGACGACGTGGTCAAGGCGCGGACCAGGCTCGACCAGGCGTTCTTCAAGAAGGGTCTGCCGTTCCGGCCCGACTCGCCGATGCAGCAGAAGATCGCCGCCGACGTCGCGCGGAAGGGCGTCAAGACGATCACCGCCGACGAGATCTACAAGAGCGCCCCGTTTCAAGCCTTCACGAAGGGGCGCGCCGTCGGCAAGCTCCGCGTGGTGCCGATCGGCACGCCGTACGAGAACCTGACGTTCGAGCGCCACGAGATCGTGCTGCTGCAGGAGAGCTATCCCGACATCACGCCGGTCGCCGGGATCCTCGCGACCGCGTTCTCGACGCCGCTCTCCCACGTCAACCTGCGCGCGAACGCCTGGCGGATCCCGAACGCGGGTGACAAGAAGGCCCGCGAGAAGTTCGGCGCACTCGACGGCAAGACGGTCTATTACGAGGTCACCGATACGTCGGTGCTGCTGCGCGAGGCCACGGCGGCGGAGATCAAGGAGCTCGAGGGCAAGATCATCGAGCGCAAGACGGTGCGGCTACCGGCGGCGAACCTCGCCAATCCGAAGTTCGCGATGCTGACGCGGATGCGCGGAAAGGACGTCACGGTCTACGGCACCAAGGCCGCGAACCTCGGCGAGATCGTCACCGCGAACCTGCCCGGCGTGCGCGTGCCCGCCGGCTTCGGCGTGCCGTTCCACTACTACCAGCAGCACATCCTCGCGAACGGCCTCGACAAGAAGATCGACGCGGTGCTCGCGGATCCGAAGTTCAAGACGGACGGTGCGTGGCGCAAGCAGGCCCTCGAGCAGCTGCGCACGCAGATCGCGACCGCGCCGATGAATCAGGCGACGCTCGACACGATCTACAAGCGCGTGCGCATCAAGCTCGGTGGCAAGGGCGTGTTCGTGCGCAGCTCGACCAACGCCGAGGATCTTCCCGGCTTCAACGGCGCCGGCCTCTACGACACGTTCCCGAACGTCGTCGGCAAGCAGGCGCTCGGCGAAGCGCTTCGCAAGGTCTGGGCGTCGGTGTGGACGCTGCGCGCGGTCGACGAGCGCGCGGCCTTCGGCATCGATCACAAGCAGGTCTACGGCGGCGTGCTCGTCCAGATCGGCGTCAACGCCACCGCGGCCGGTGTGCTGATCACCAAGAACCTCTACGACCTCGCCGACGACCACAGCTTCACGATCAACGCGAAGTTCGGGCTCGGCATGCGCGTCGTCGAGGGCCAGAAGATCCCGGAGCAGATCATCTTCGACCCGACCAACGACGGCACCAAGATCATCTCGCGCGCCGACGATCCGGTGATGCTCAAGTTCGACGACAAGGGCGGCATCGTCGAGATTCCGGTCCCGCCCGGCGCCGGCGTGATCCTCACCGAGCCGCGCGCGAAGGCGCTGTCGACGCAGGTCCGCGCGTTCATCCCGGTGTTCACCCACGGCCTGCCGCTCGATGTCGAGTGGGTGCTCGAGGGCGAGACCTTCTGGACGGTGCAGGCCCGCCCGTTCGTCGGCGGCTGATCCCGTTACCGTGATCGAACCCGTGGCCGTGGCCGTGCACGTGAACGGGGGCGCAGACGATCCGGTGCTGCCCGTCGAGGCCGCGCGGTGATCGCCGTCTCGCGATTGCTCATGACCGGCTTCGCCCAAGATCGATCTGATCGGAGGCCACCGGCGCATGACCGACGGTGGATGACAACCCCGAGCTCGGCCGACGCGGAGGCGTCGCGACCTCGGTGCGTGCATGGCGACGCTTTCGTCAAGCATCCTCGACGCCGGCCGGACTTGAATTCCGCCGTCGGTCACAGCCATCCCTATGCGCGATCCCATCACGCATCGTCGAGCGCGGTGGCGCACCAGGATTGCGCACGGGCATCACCGGGTCAGAGGGTCGCCTACTCGCCAAACGCAACCCGCCATACTTCGCCAAAGATCGATCTGATCGGACTCGAGATCCGCGGGCACCGACGACACGAACGAGGTCGGCAACGGCGGCGGCTCGAACATGTGCGCGGAGATCAGCTTGCCGAGGCTCGCGCAGCGGAACGGCGGCCGCCCGGTCACCATCTCGAACAGAGGCCACCGGCGTATGACCGACGGTGGAGGAGCTCGGCCGACGCGGAGGCGTCGACGCGGAGGCATCGTGACGACGATGCGTGCATTGGCGACGCTTTCGTCCGGTCCTCGACACCGAACGGACTTGCGTGTTCGATTCCGCCGCCGATCACAGCAATCCCCATGCGCGATCCCCATGCGCGATCCCAATGCGCGATCCAATGATGCATCGTCGATGCAATCCCTCGGGGGCGATCGTCAAGACGCACCTCGCGACCATTCCCGTCACGCCTCGCGGCCATCGTGGCGCAACCAGGGACGCTTCCCCGCGGTCGCGATCCGCTCGCGTTCCGGCTCACGTGCAGGGCCGCGATCACGTTGGCGCGTCGACGGGGTTACTCCGCCGGCGGTTTGACGTTGCAGAGGTTGGTGTCCTGGAGCGTCTTGCTCGCGAGCAGGCAGGTCTTACCCTCGATGGTCCACTTGTCCTTGGAGCAGGTCTCGGCGGCCGACTTGATCGTGGTGGCCTCGTTCTCCTTCTGCTTCGCCTTCGCGTCGTCGTCGATCATCGCGTCGACGACCAGCTTCGCGAGGTGCGTGCCGACCTCGATGCACTCCTGGCTGGCCTTGATCGGCAGGACCTTGACGGCGGCGTCGGGATCCGTGGCGGCATCGACCGGTGCGGCCACCGCTGCCGCGGGCTCGACGGACTTCTTCTGCTTCGCAGGCTGGAGGTCGCACGCGGTGAGAAGGATCAACAAGCCGAGGCGTCGCACGCCGCTACTCTACTTCGTCGGCGCTGGGAGGATGGTACGGGCGGACAGCTTCGCGACCTCCTTGGCCTCGACGTAGATCTGCCAGCTGTCTTCCTTGCGGATGCCCCACGCGCCTCCGCCGAAGAACATCACCTCGTCGTAGGTCTCCTTGCAGCCGACGAACACCGCCTGCTCGTCGCTGATCTGACCGACCGGGTTCGTAGCCTTGCCCTCGACCTTCGCGACGGGTGGCTCCGCGCGCACCCAGGTCACCTTGGACGGCTTCATCGCGAACGGAAGGTCCACCGTGTTGTCGGGCCACGTCTTCGATCTGGCGGGGCCGGTGCAGATCGCGCCCTTGGTCTTCGTCTTCTTCTGATCGTCACCGAGACCGTCGACGACGACCTGCTGGAGCGCGACCTTGTAGCCCTTCGGCGTGGCCACCGCGGGAAACACCGGTGGATTCGCAGGACCGAGGCCTGCGGGAGCTCGATTCGCGAGCTTCTGCTTCGGCAGATCGACGCGCAGCCAGGTCGCCTTGTTGCAGTCGAAGTCCCCCGACTGCAGGCAGTAGTGCATCCAGACCTGACCGGTCTTCGTCGTGCGCAGGGTCAACCCCAAGCTGCTGTCCTTCGCGACCTTGAGCGGGCCGGGGTCGATCTTCAGCTTCTCGATCTTCCCGTCGACGATCTTCCCGAGCAGCGTCTCGGTCTCGGACTGGTAGCGGACCCACAGGGTCTTCGCATCGGACCACGCGAGCTCGGCGACGTCCCCCGGGTCCTGCACGACCTTGGTGAGGCCGCTCGCGCCGACCTTGTAGAGGACGACCTTTTCGGTGCTGCCATCATGCACCGCGATCACCGCGTCGGCGGCGGCAGGTGCAGACAGCAAAAGTGAGGCGAGGACGAGCTTGGTGTGTTTCATCGGGCTCCCAGACGGTCGTACTCCGAACCCATTCAAGAGTGATCAGCTGCGGCTCGAAAGCGGCGAGCGATACGTGCGTTCCTCGGCGCGCCGGGCGCGTTCACCGAGGGAGCGGCAGACCGAAGCGGCCAACCCGGGCACATCGTCGACCAGCTCCTCGAAGTCGACGCGTTCGAGGCGGATCAGACGCGCGGCCTTGGTCGCGCGGAGGTCGCCGCTCAGCGCGATCGGGGCGACGCACGCGAGCTCGTCGACCACCTCGCCCTTGCTGATCGTGCGGTCGCCGACGGTGAGCTCGCCGTCCTCGACGACGATCAGCGCGTCGATCAGATCGCCCGACGTGATCACCACGCTGCCCTCTCGCACCTGCATCCACCGCGCGCGCTCGGCGACATCCGCGAGCTGACGCGTGGTGAGGGACGCGAGCAGCGGGACACGCCCGAGGGCGATCAGGGTTTCGACTCGGCTCGGCATGTCAGCTCCTTCATCGGCAACGTGCGAGGGTTCGCCCTCGCGAGAGATCGCATGGGAGACGCGGCGCAGCAGATCCGCGGCGGTGGAGGCGGAGGCCTCGGCCCGCGCGGCCTCGGCGATGGTGTCGCGATGTGCACTGCGCCCGGCGGCCCCGAGGATGTGCAGGGCGAGCGCGCGCGCGAGGCGATCGCGCCCGGCGAGCTCGGTACGGATCACGGCGTCGCGTTGCGGTGGCTGGATCTCGGCGCGGACGAGCGCGGCCGCGCGATCGGCCGGCGTCAGATCATCGACCGCATCGACGAGGCGACCGACGAGCGGACGCGGCAGCGCGGCCTCGATGACGGCGAGCGTGCGTGCGCGCTCGAGGGCCCCGCGGGCATGCCCCCACGCCGCGGCAGCACGCGTGATCGCCGGGGATCGACGGCGAGCAGCGACGAGCAGGAGCACCGTGTGCGCGATCTCGCGCATCCGCTCGTCGAGCCTGCGCGCGAGCAGCTCGTCGCCCGGGCCACCGAGCACCGAGATCGCGGCGTGGGTCTGATCGAGCGCGTCGAGCTCGGCATCGATCAGCCGATCGAGCGCGGCGGGCGTGACCGGGAGCTCGGAGAGCAACGCGGCGGCACGATCACGTGCCCGCCGGCGGCCCCACGCAGCCGTCGCCATCAACTCGGCGGCGGCGGCCGGACCGAGGGAGACCAGCGCGTCCTCGGCGGCGGCGCGCACGTCGTCGTCGGGCTCGCCGAGCGCGCGCGCGATCCGGCGGAGATCGTCCGATTCGACGACATCGCCACCCTCGAGCAGCGCGCCGAACAACCGCAGCGACGCGGCGACCTCGGTGGCGTTGTCATCCTGCGTCGACTTGGCGGGGAGGCGCATCAGCGAGACCAACGCGTGATCGGGCGCGATCGGGGTGGCCGCGGTCTCGACGCGCTCGCGGGCGAGCTCGAGCAGATCGGCGCGGAGCAGCGCGAGCTCGGCGCTCCGGCGCTCGCGCGCATACGCGGCCACCTTGGCGAGCGCGACGAAGGCGGCGGCCCGACGGGGCACGTCGCCGCGACCGCGACGCAGTCCGCGCGCGAGGTGGCGCGTCGCCGCGAACACGCGATCCTCCTCGTGCGCGGCGACGCCGGCGTGGATCTCGGCGCACAGCTCCTCGATCGCCGCGCGGCTCGTGGTCCCGGTGTCGCGGATCGCCTCCGAGAGCAGCTCGAGCGGTGATCCCCGCACCAACCGCAGCGCGGCGACCTGCGCGGTCAGCGCGAGCGCCGGATCCTCGGCGGCCAGCCAGGCCTCGAGCTCCTTCGGATCGACGCCACCCGCGAGCCCGATCGCACGCACGGCGAGCTCGGTGTCGGCGGGATCGCAGCCCTTCGCGGCCGCGAGCAACGCGGGTCCCTGCGTCTCCGTCGGGACGTCGAGCAGCCCGACGATGGCACGCCAGATCGGCGTCGGGCCGCGCGGGCGAGGTGCGGCTCCCAGCCCGGGTTCGGGCGAGCCTGGGGAGAGGCTGACCGGCTTCCAGTCGCGCGCGCGTGCGACGACGCGCACCAGATCCGGCACGGCATCGACGCGGCCGCGCTCGTGCAGCCGCGCGAGCATCTCCGCCGCACGCTCGGGGCGTGCACCATCGAGCTCGCGGCGCAGCGCTTCGATCGCGCGCGCGTCGACGACCTCGACCTCGGTATCCTCCCCGACACCCTCGATCGCGAGGGCCGGCAGCTCGCGCGCGATCCGCCACGCCGCGGCGAGCCACAGCCCCGCCGCGAACGTGGTGATCACGTAGAACACCGTCGGCGAGCCGGCGAGCACCGCGGCGATCAACCCGCCGAGCACGGCCCCCGCGCGCTTCGCCGTCCCGTCGAGGAAGCCGCCGACGCGACCGCGGATCGCCGAGGGCAACAGCGTCTGTGTCAGCTTCTCCGCCGGGGTCTCGATCCCGGCATCGAGCACGCGTGCCGAGACCTGCGCGGCGATCGCGACGGCGAGGATCGGTGCCGCGACCAGGCCGAGGCCGGCGGCGACCGCGACGAGCGGTGCGAACAGCAGGGTGTGACCGGTCCCGAGCCGCGCGAGGATCTTCGGCGCGATCACGAGCTGGACGATCAGCACCAGGATCTGACTGCCGGAGCGAATGCCGCCGATCAACGCGGCGAGCTCGGCGGCCTGGGTGGCGTTGTCGGTGGTGCTCTTGTGCTGCGCGAGCGCGACGCCGAGTGCGAAGTACGCGAGCGAGCCGAACACGCCGGCGGCACCGACGACGATCGCGAGGTGTCGCGCCAGCGGCTGGCGACGGACCGCGCGCGCCCCATCGCGCCACGAGCGTCCGATCAACGACCCGGCCGATCGTGCGGTGATCCGCTCGCGGTCTCGGACGCGGCTCGGGGTCAACTGGCGCGTGGCGGCGAGTCGCGACGCGCCGAGGGCGGCGAGCGCGAGCAGGCCGGCGGAGCACAGCAGCACGCCCGGTGCGCCGACCGCCGACGCGATCGGCACCACCAGGACGGCCCCGATCGCGGCGCCTGCGCCACCGGTGGCGGCGAGGAGGGGCAGCAAGCGCCGGCTGCGTCGCGCGTCGAGTCGCTCGGCGATCACCACCCAGAACGCGAGGTCGGTTGCCGCGGCGAGCTGCTTGCCGCCGACCAGCGTGACCACCGCGGCCGCGCGCGGCAGCTGATACGACATCACGGCGAGACCGGCGATCACGACCGCCGACACGATCGACAGCACGCCCAAGATCCGACGGCGCTCCAGTCGATCGGCGAGCCCGCCGACCACCGCGAGCACGATCGCGAGGAGCGCACTCGACAGCGCGACCGCCTCGCCGAGGTGAGTGGACCCGACCTCCGACAGGAACATCGCATCGGCGGCAGCCGCGCTCATCGCCGCGCCGGCCGAGGCCAGCGCGAACACGGTGCCCGCCGTCACCACGAGCGCGCGTTCGTCGTCGCGCAAGATCCCGATCCGGGCCAGGACCCGGGGAGCCTTTGACACTGTCGCTGCGCCCACCAACGGCGGCCCATCATAGCGCCTGCCGATTTCGGGAACCTTTCCGAAGGTGCGGATCCGCAACGGTTTCCCTACCGGGGGTGGGGGGGCGATGTCATCATCAGCCCCGATGCGCGTTCGTCACGGGATTGCGTTGGTCACCGTCCTCGGAGTCGCCGGTCTCGCGGTCGCGCAGGAAGCGAACCGAACGCGCCCTACCCTGCACGAGGACCTGGTCGTTCCGAACGGCGCGCAGCCCGACTCCCGAACGATCGGCGCGAGCGGGAGCGGCATGCCGGCCGCGGTGCGCTCCGGCGACAAGATCATCCCGAAGCCGCCGCTGTCGGATCCCGACAAGGCGCCGAAGGACGAGCCGGTGCTCGGTGCCGGCGGGTTCGCGGCGGATCGCCAGACCGAGATCCGTCCCGACAACAAGACCGGGCCGGACTCGACGCTGCACTACGTCAGCGTGTTCAACCCCGACGTGCTGCCGTTCAAGCGGATGACCGCGATGGACTCGGTCGGCGATGACTACGCGCTGCGCGTCGGCCGCACCGCGCTGTTCGAGGTCCCCGTCGGCGGCACCACCGACCAGACCAAGCGCGACTACTTCCGCGCCTCGGTGTTGATCCAGCTCGTGCCGGGCAAGGACATCCCGCTGCCGTCGGTCGCGCCCGACATGCGGATCCTGTCGTACGAGACGCGTCCGAAAGTGCAACTCAAGTTCGAGAAGGACGGCGCCGACAACTTCTACGTGCGCACCGACGAGAGCTCCGCGTCGGGCAGCTACCGGTTGATCTTCGACTGCGATGCCGATGCCGGCTACTTCGCACCGCAACTCCCCACGGGTCGTCGCTACACGCCGCGCCAGGTCGCGATGCTGACGCCGGTCGAGCTGAAGCCGATCATGCCGGACCCGATCCGCAAGAACGCGCAGAGGACGCTCGACAAGCTCGCCGTCGATCCGGACATGGCGCTCGACGTGGTGTTCAACAAGATGGTCGCGTACTTCCGCGCGTTCTCGGCGAAGACGCTGCCGCCGACGAGCGGCGACATCTATCGCGACCTGTGCGACGCGCAGGCCGGTGTCTGCCGCCACCGTGCGTTCGCCTTCGCGATCACCGCCAACGCGATCGGCCTGCCCACACGCTACGTCGAGAACGAAGCGCACGCGTTCGTCGAGGTGTGGTTCCCCGAGCGCGGCTGGCAACGCGTCGACCTCGGCGGTGCGGCCCTCCGCATGGAGGTCACCGGCGCTGATGACAAGACGCTGCACCGCCCGCGCTCCGAGGATCCGTTCGCGAAGCCCGACGAGTACAAGCAGAACTACACCCAACTCCAGGGCGACATCGCCGGCCTCACCAAGCAGCAACTCGACGACAAGCGCAAGCCGCTCGACCAGGCGCCCTCCTCCGGCGCCGTCGGTCAGGGGCCCGGGCTCGCGGGCACGGGAAGCGGCAGCGGCGTCAATCCGTTGTTGCCTCAGGACACGATCCTCCCCGATGCCGATCTGCCGGCGATCCAGATGGATGCGAGCAAGAAGAACCCGAAGCTCGAGATCACGCTCGCCAGCGCGTCGGCCTATCGCGGTGGCGTGATCCGCGTCGAGGGTCGCGCGTCGTACGACAACGGCAAGCCGCTCGCCGATCACCCGATCGACGTCTACATCGCGCCGACCGGTGCGCGCGGCAAGGACTCGCGTGGGCTCGGTCGAGCGACGACGAACGCCGATGGCTCGTTCCGTCAGGACTTCACGATCCCGTCGGCGATCAGCGTGGCGATCTACGAGGTCTACCTGTCGAGTCAGCCCGACGCGTACTACAACGCCGCCTGGTGCCAGCCCTACGCTGACGCTCACTTGAGCATGAAGTGGAACGACGCATGGCTCAACCCGGCATTCAGCGGATTTGATATACGCGACGATTGCCGACGCATCGGCGCCCCGGTGCTGGCGATTCAGGGCGC
>JANNBP010000281.1:0-6514 GCA_031385555.1 Deltaproteobacteria bacterium
GAGCGGGAGAAGGGATTCGAACCCTCGACGTCAACCTTGGCAAGGTTGCACTCTACCACTGAGTTACTCCCGCAATGGCAGGGTGCTTTTCTAGCGGCCGACGACCGACCTGTCAAGGCGCCTCTCGAATTCTCGGCGATCGAAGCGAGGTCTTTTCCAAGCAGGGAACGGGAGTCGGCTGCCATGGGGCTCGCAGGGAGGCACCTTGACCGAGAGCGAGCCGGGGCCAGCCGGCAGACCAACGTGGTGGTGGCGCAAGGTCGCGGAAATCACTCGCCGATCTGGCAATAGCGGTAGTCCTCCTCGGGATCCTCCTGGCCACCGCCATCGACGTTCGCGACCACGCCCTTGAGCGCGGTGACTGCATCTTCGGTGAGGTAGTTGCGATGGACGTTGAGGCTCTCGAGGTGCTTGAACGCGGCCGCGTGCTCCACGATCGCGTTGGCGCCTGCATCCGACATCTCGCCGAGCGAAAGGTCGAGCGAGGTCACCTGCGCGAGCAGCGGCGACTTCGCGAGGTGCGGGATCAACGCGTCGACGAACGGCGAGTTCGCGAGCGCGAGGGTACGGACGTTCGGGATGCCCTTCGCCTCGAGGAGCGGGAGCACGTCGTCGACGGTGCAGGTTCCGCCGTAGTCCTCGGAGCCGCCGAAGCGGAGCAGCAGCGTCTCGAGCTTGGGCCAGTTCGCCGCGACGACCGCCCTCATGTTGTCGCTCTGGAAGCCGCCGGTCCACACCTCGAAGTGCTTGAGGTTCGGCAGAGCGATCGTGCCGAGGTTCATGTGACCGAGGTTGATCTCGAGGTGCTCGAGCTGCGGGACGCGCGTGTAGAGCGGCTCGAGCGTGTTGAGATACGTGCTCGAGATGTCCCAGTAGCTGCCGCGATCGAAGACGACCTTGCGCAGCGTCGCCGGCACGCCGTACTCGACCATCGACGTCACGGCGCTATCCCAAGCCGGCTCGTAGTCGTCTTCGTCGCTGAAGGCGGCGAACGTGATGCCGCGCAGGAGCTGCGCGACGGGAAGGGGCCGCAACGCTTGGTAGCTCTCGCCGAGGTTGATCTGTGCCGAGTCGTCGTTGCCGAACGTGACCTCGTCGAGGAAGCCGCGCCGCCACGTGGCGGAGAACCCATCTTTGGCCGTCTTGCCGCCCAACGCTCCGAGCCACTCCGCGGCATGTTTCTCGAGTAGACCGCCGATCGTCTCATCGAGGTTCGTGTCGGCGCCTGCCTCGCGCTTGATCTGTGCGTTGATCAGCTCGCCGCGAGGATCGCCTTGCTGGATCAACCAGTCGGCGTAGACGTTGTAGTTGCCCACGTCATCCGGGGCCTTCGCGATCAGGGCTTCGAGCTCGAGGTTGCGCGCCATGCAGGCGGCATATCACTAGTCACCGTCGTCGGTCTTGCAGTTCGCGGTCGAGGCCGGGCCCTGCGGCGCCGCGAAGGCGACGAGGTCGAACGCGAGGTTGTCCGATCGAACTCCCGCGGGGCCGACCATCGCGCGCGCGGTTTCGGGCAGCGTGCCTTGCCAGACCAGCTTGTCGTCGATCCACGCGCGCAGATCGTCGCCTGCGATCGCGGCGCGCAGCGTGTGCGTCTCGCCGGCGGCGAACACCGGGACGAGCCCGAGGCGCCCGTCCTTCGAGGCCTTCACCTTCTCGTACCCGCCGGCACCACACTCGGCGTGCGTCCGCGCACCCGGGTTCGACTTGACGGAGACCTCGAGCACCGGCGCCTTGCCCTCGTCGGTCCGCCACATCACGTAGACGAGGTTGCAGCCGTTTGCCGCGCGCAGCTTGAGCCCGAGCTGCTTGCGCACCTGACCACTCGCGAGCTCGCGCGATTTCTTCGTCGGGCCACGATAGGTGAACGTCATCGCCGCGGCGTCGCCGTTGGTGTTGAGCGCCACCGAGCGCGAGGTCGGCTCGGTGACTTCACCACCGAGCTGGATGTCGCCCTTGGTGACGCACAATGGAGTCTTCACGGGCTCGAGCTTGCCCAGCGGTGCACGCTCCGGCGCCGCCTGGCTCGACGATCCGCACGCGACCAGCAGAGGCAGCAACGCCTTCATTTGCTGCCTCCCATCACCTGGTTGAGCGCCGCGGCGTGGGCCTCGTGGTAGGCGCGCTCTGCGCGGATCTTGATCAGATCGAACCACACGGTCTGCTTGTAGCGCTTGCTGTCCTCGCCGCCGATCTTGTCGAGCATCGCGATCTGCTTCGCGAGGTCGGTCTCGAGGGCCGCCGTCTCCGCCGCGCGCCGGGTCGCCGTGTCGACGAGCTGCTTGAGGCGAACCGCCGTCGCATCGACCGACAACGGATCGCGGCCACTGCGGAGGTAGCGACGCCGCGCCTCGCGTGCGCGCGAGTTGCCACCGCTCTGGAAGATCAGGCCGAGGTTGACGCCCACCTGCAGCACCGCGAAGTACGGCGACGACGTGTCGGAGTTGACCGAGCCGTCGAGGAACTCGTCGACGCCGAACCGCACGCTGACGTCGACCGCCTTCGCTCGGCGGATCTTCGCGTCGTGGCGCTCGACATCGTCATCGGCATCCTGGAACGCCGTCAGCGTCAGTGCGCCACCCGTGGGGCGGGGCAGGATGCTCATCGCCTGGTGCGTCTCGGTCGACAGCCGCTTGAGCTCCTCGAGACGCAGCCGGCTCGCGGTGGCTTCTTGGACGCCGAGCCGCCGCGCGTCGAAGTCCGCGGTGGCCGACCGGACGATCTTCTCGGCCTCGGGGAGCGCGTCGTCGAACACCTTCGCGCGCGCCTCGAACGCACGGAACAGCGTCTCGCCGCGGATCTGCTCGAGCGCCGAGTGCCGCTTGCACTCCGCCTGCGCACGGCCGCGCGTGGCGACGCCTTCGTACGTCCTCGACAGGCTCCACTGGAGGCCGCCGATGAACCGCGCACTGCCGGGCTGATCCCCGGGCTGCACCGACTGCGACGACTGCTCGAGCCGCCCGAGCTGCATGAACACCGTCGGGCTCATCAGCACGGCCGACTCAGCCGATGCGACACCCTCGACGAACTCGCAGTAGCCGTCGTTGGTCTTGTCTTCCGCGTGCGCCGTCGACGACAGCAGCACGCCGGCAATGACTACGGCGCGCATCCTAGATGAAGAGGGGTTTGCCACCGATGTACAGTACGTCGCCGGCCGCGGCGTCGTCGTCTTCCTCGTCGAGCTTCATCTCGACCATCTGACCGCGCAGCATCTTGTCGCGCTGCGGGTGCTTGAACTGCACCTCGCCCTGGAGGACCTCGATCACGTCGCCGACGTGGTGACAGAACACCATGCCGACCTTGCACGCGTAGACGCCGGTGCCCTTCTCGACGTTCGACAGGTTCGAGTACGGTACGAACGCGACCGCGGCCCCGTCCTCGACGGCGCGGAGGTACGACGAGCCCTTGAGCTTGCTGACGATCTTGTCCTGGCGACCGAGGCTCGACTTGATGGTGTTGCGTGCCTCGATCGCCTTCGCGAGGTCGAGCCGCGAGGCCGCGTACTCCTGCTTGATGCGCAGCACCTCGTAGGACAGCGCGGAGTCACCATCGACGTTCGACAGGATCGCGTCGAGCGACTTGGTGGTCGCCTCGAGCTCGGCCGCGCGGGTCTCGAACTCGGCCTGGCGTTCGGCGAGCGACAGGTTCGAGCTGGTCAGCGCCGCGAGCTGCACGCCACCCGACAGCATCGCGTTGCGATCGATCAGGCCGGCCTCGAACTCCTGCTTCATGCGCCGGCGCGTGTTGCCCGCGTACGCCGCGTTCTGGCTCTTGATCGCGCGCCGGGTCGACGCCGCGTTGTTCGCGAGCTCGCGCACCCGGCCGAGGGCGGCCTTGCGACCATCGAGGTCCATCCTGATCGCCTTCGCGAACTCGAGCTGGAAGCTCTGCTGCGCGGCGATCGATCGCTCGGCCTGGTTGAGCTCGTCGGAGAGGCGGTCGCGCGTGTTCAGTTGCTCGGAGAGCTGCGCCTGCAGGGCGACGACCTTCTCGTCGGTCGCCGAGACCTGCATCGGCACGACCCAGCTGCTCGACAGATAGAAGAACATCGTGTTCGCGATGTAGCCGACCAGCACGACGACGATGATCGTGAGGATCGCGAACCCGAGCATGCGGTACGCGCTGACGATCAGCTTCTGGGTGTTGATCTTCGGGGCACCGAGCCCGAGCTTCTCGAACACGGCCCACTTGTTCGCGGGCTGCGCGACCATCGGCTCCTGGTGCTGCGGCGGGGCAGGCGGTGGTTGGACCGGCACGGCGATCGTCGGCATCACGATCGGCTGGACGTGCTGGGACGGCGGGGCGAACCACGCGACCGGCGCGGGTGCCGGGGCAGGTGCGGGCGGCGGGACGGGCTTGGCCACCGGGTACACGGCGACCGGGGCGGCGGCCGGGAACGCGGTCACGCTCGCGTTGCTTGCCGGGCGTGGGGCACCGGCAGGTGCGTCCAGCGGAGGCAGCGCGATGGCGTGACCCACGCTCTGCGCATTCAGGCTGGGGACGGGGACCACTGTCTTCGTGGAGGGGGGGACCCCCACCGGTTTTGAAGGAGTGACGTACAAGGTCTGCGCCCCCACCGGGACTGTCGGCACTGCACCGGGGGGAGTCCACCCAGTCGACGTGCGCCTCGGGGCCGGCGGCAGCACCGTGTTGTCGAAGTTCTTGAGCGCGTGCTGCGCCGACGCTTCGATCACGAGCGCCTTGGGGTTCGCGGCGGCGACGGCGGCCATCGCCCGGGGCTTCGTGAAAGGAATGACATTAGGAGGCGGCGGCGTCGTGCCTTTTGCGACGCGAGCAGCGTTGCCGATGATCGAAGGAATCAACCCTTCATCGCGTTGCACGCGCGTGGACACATTCACGTCGACCTGCGTCCGCTCTTCGATCCCGAACTCGCTCAAGGCGCGAGTGACTTTCGGGATGGAGCGCAGCGGCTGAGCGCGGTGTTCGGCGGTGCCGTGTCGTTTGCTGCTCATGTTGGCGCGAACGACAGGTGCAAAGGCTTCGCCAGCGGGATCGCGCCGAAGAACCGTTGGCGTTCAGCGCTGACGACTCGAATAGCCTGAGAAAACGCACCCCAGTGTGTCCCGCAGTTCCCCGGTCTGGTCGGGTAGCGAACGCGGCCAAGTGCAGCGATTCCAATGCGCAAGTTGTGCACACCCGGTGATCTACACGCGGCACGCGCCGTGCTCCTGACGGCACAGGTCAGCCGTGGAAACGTTCCCGATCTTCCTCTTCATCTTCATCGTGTTCCTGAACCGCTACGTGTTCGGGTTCTACCTGACGGTGATCCGCAAGAAGAAGCTCGACGAGACCATCGAGGGCTACGAGCCGACCGTCACCGTGGTCGTGCCGCTGTTCAACGAAGGCCGCTCGATCTACGACACGATCAAGGCGCTCGCAGCGCTCGACTACCCGGCCGAGAAGCTGTCGATCACGATCGTCGATGACTGCTCGACCGACGACTCCTACGAGTGGGCCTGCCGCGCAGCCGCCGAGTGCAACGCCACGGGTGGGGCCGCCGTCCGCGTGCTCCGCAACCCGAAGAACGTCGGCAAGCGGAAGGGCATCAACTACGCCGTCCGCGAGGCGACCGCCGAGATCATCGTCAGCGTCGACTCCGACGTCATCATCTACCCGACGGCGCTCAAGGAGCTGGTCAAGCGCTTCGTCGAACCGAACATCGCCGCGGTCGGCGGGCGCGTCCACGTCTCGAACCCCAACGAGAACTGGCTGACCCGCCTCCAGACCATCAAGTACTACTTCGGCCAGGAGCACCTGAAGAACCTCGAGCGCGGCCTGCGCTCCGTGATGTGCTTGTCGGGCTGCCTCACGGCGTATCGCCGCCACGTGCTGATCGAGCTCGAGCCGATCCTCGAGAACCGAAACCTGCTGGGCATCCCGATCAAGTACGGCGAGGACCGCTTCCTCACCCATCAGATCGTCAAGCACGGCTACCGCACCGTGATGACGATGAAGGCGATGTGCTTCACCAAGGCCGCGCCGACGCTCGGTGGCTACTTCAACCAGCAGCTGCGCTGGAAGCGCTCGAACATCGTCGACTTCATCGTCGGGCTCCCGCACGCGTGGCAGCTCCATCCGCTGCTCTGCCTGCAGTACCTGTCGATGCTGCTCCTGCTGCTCGTCTATCCGTTCGTCATCATCACGCACGTCACGCGCGGCGACTTCTTCGACCTCGCGATGTTCCACGTCGCGATCATCGCGCTGTTCGGGATGATCTATTACTTCGCGCCGAGCGTCCGTGCGCTGCCGCCGTGGTTGCGCGTGCACCCGATCGCGTTCCTGCCGATGGCCGTGCTGATGCCGGTCGCGTATCTGCTGCTCACGCCGCTCGGGCTGTTCACCCTCGACACCTCGTCGTGGGAGACCCGCGGTCACGCCGGCTCGAACACCGGTAACGCGCATATCAGTCCGGTCGCAGCGGTCGGAGCAGAGGTGCCGAAATGATCGTCGCCGCGCATCAGCCTTCGTACCTGCCGTGGCTCGGCTACCTCGA
>JANNBP010000305.1:0-1971 GCA_031385555.1 Deltaproteobacteria bacterium
ACACCGTGGCGATCCTGATGCGCGACGCCGGGGAGGGGCTCGGCACCGAGGACGAGGTCGCCGCGCTCGATCTCGTCGAGGAGACGCTGATGGCCCGCGCGCACGCGCTGGGGTTGGTCTACGCCGGTCGGCTGCGCACCCGCGGCGTCTGGGAGATCACGTTCTACGGTCCGCGCGGTCACCTCACCGCGTTGCGTACGCGCGCGGCGGAGCTCGCCGACGATCGCCGGATCGCCGCGATGATGAACCCCGAGCCAAGCTGGACCTACTACCGCGAGCTCCTGCTCCCCGACGCCGAGCGCCGCCAGTGGCTGGAGGATCGATGAACCGGCATCCTCTCGCCGTGACCTTCCGTCTAACCCTGCTCGCGCTCCTCGGCTGCAGTGCTCCGCCGAAGACTCCCACTATCATCGCCACCCTCGCGATCCGCGATGTTCGCCACCACGGATCTGTCCGCGACCAAGGAGCTGCGGTTCAGCGCGAAGGGCAAAAACAAGCCGCACGTGGTGATGGTGTTCACTGTGAGCGGCGGCTCGATGCCGGTGATGCGTACGTTCACGCCAGGTCCTGCGTTCACCGAGCATGTCTTCGCATGGAGTGACTTCGTGGGCCTCAAGCCGACCGAGATCCAGGGCATCTGGATCGGTGCGGTGGATCCCGGTGCGTTTCGCCTCGTGATCGATAACGTCGAGCTGAAGTAGCGCGCAACATCAACGCGATGACGAAACCGGAAGGCACGTGGAAGCTTGCGGCGCGGCGTCCGGCGCCACCGATCTGCGGCCTCGTCGACGGTCGCGTGTTGCATGTCGCGGATCAGCTCGACCATCCGGCGAACCGGGCATGGCTGTACGACCCGACCGGCGACAGCTATTTCGAGATCGCACCACCGTCGTGGCGAGCCTGGAATCCCTACGCGATCGGCACCGCCGAGGGCTGGGTCGCGGTGCTCGGCGGCAGCGTGGACCACAAACCAACCGCTCGCTGCAGCATCTACGAGCCGGCGAGCAACACCTGGCACGAGATGCCGCCGATGCCGGAACCTCGTCAGAGTCACCAACTCGCACTCGCCGGTGGGCGGATCTACGTGATCTCCGGCGAGCCGGCAAACAACGATCCGCGATCGAACGTGTGGTCGTGGGCTCCCGGTGAGGACTGGCGAAGCCATCCCGAGCTTCCCGAGACCGTAGGGCTCCGCTATCTCGCTGCGTGTGGTCTCGCCGACGGGAGCCTCGTCGTGTGGTCGAAGTGGGCGCCTCACACGCTCGTTCGCTTCGACGGCGAACGGTGGACGACCCTCGCCACGCTCGATGACGGAGCCGAGATTCTCGCGACCGAAACGGGCCTGCTCGTGATCGGTGGTGGAACTTCCGAGCACACCCACGGTCGGATCCAGGCGTGGAGCACCGCGGGCTGGGACGCTCGGCCCGATCTCTTCGCACCACGTTGCTACGCCGATGCGCGCCGACTCGCCGACGGTCGCACGGTCGTCCTCGCGGGTCAGCGGCACGCTCGCTACATGCGAGAGACCAGCAGCGGTGGCGAACTCGACCTCGAATATCGGAGCTTCTCCAAGGAGGAAGTCTATGGCCTCGTCGATTGCAGCGACCTCGAGCTCGAGACGCCGGCGGGCTGGGTCTCCCTCGCGACGCCAATCGGGTTCGGCAGCTCCTGCGTGATTCACGCGCTCTCCGACGGCCGCCTCCTCGTCGCACAGCGATATACACTGGGCCTCTACGCTGATCGTCCGTCGACGTATGTCTGGACACCGCCGCCTTGACCGCGTCGATCGGTAGTACAAGCGGTTCTTGCTGGAATTCGAAGTCCTCGACCACGCCGACACGCCGATCGGAACATTTATCCTCCGAGAGCGGACCGAACCGGTGGCGGGCGTTATCGAGCTCACTCTCGATCATCAGTTCTTGATGAGCAGCACCGTCACCGTCTCCGAGCGCGCGTTGTCCACCCGCGCGA
>JANNBP010000315.1:0-3739 GCA_031385555.1 Deltaproteobacteria bacterium
TGGCGCTCGGTTGCCTCGTCGGCTCGTCTATGTCGTCGACCGGCGGGCTGTTGTCGATCAAGCGACCGACGTCGCAGGATCGTTGCGCGAGGTCGTCAGGTGCAGCCCGGAGCTCAAGGCGGCGCTCGGCCTCGAGCAAGAGCTCACAATCTCGACGTTGCGCGGGCAGTTCTTGGACAATCGCGAGTGGCTCACCGACCCCAGTGTCCCGGCCATCGTGATCGGCACGGTCGACATGGTCGGTTCGCGTCTGCTGTTCGAGGGCTATGGGGTGTCGCGTCGAATGCGCCCATACCACGCGGGCATGCTCGGGGCTGACACGCTGGTCGTTCTCGACGAGGCGCATCTGGTTCCTCCGTTCGAGCATCTGCTTCGCACGATCGCTCGAGCCGCCGACAACGGGCTCGGCCCTCGTGACGGCATTGGCGCCGACCTCGTCCCGGGCCTCCAGCTTCTATCGCTGTCGGCCACCGGGCGGAGTGATCCCAACGCGCTCTCGCTGCAGCCTGCTGACTGGCAGCACCCGGTCGTTGCACGCCGTCTCGATGCCATCAAGAGCCTCTTCATTCGAGATGACGTGGAGCCCGCCAGGCTGGCAGAACAACTTGCTGACGAGGCGTGGGCTTTCAGCGAAAGCTCGAAACGTTGCATCGTGTTCTGCGACCGAAGAGAGGATGCACGGAAAGTGGCGGAGGGTCTGACCAAGCGCGCCGGGAAGGCGACACCGATCGATGTCGAACTGTTCGTCGGCGGTCGTCGTGTGTGGGAGCGCAGCGAAGCCGCGGAATGGTTGCGTGCACGTGGATTCCTCGCGGGAACGCAGATCATTCCGGACAAGCCGACGTTCGTGATCGCAACATCTGCCGGCGAGGTGGGTGTCGATCTCGATGCCGACCACATGGTGTGTGATCTGGTGAGCTGGGAGCGCATGGTCCAACGCCTCGGGCGGGTGAATCGGCGCGGCGATGGCGCTGCACGAGTCATCGTGGTGCCCGCGATCGCGGAGGATGAAGCGCTCGCGGGACGTCTCGCGTCAACGAAGGAGCTTCTTCAGGCACTTCCTCGAGGCGATGAAGGCTATGACGCGAGTCCAGCGGCTCTCGTGAGCCTGCGCCGCGACGATTCCCGTCGCGAGCTGGTCGCGCGCGCGACGACACCGGAACCGCTCCACCCTGCCCTCACACGGCCGCTCCTCGAAGCGTGGTCGATGACCTCGCTCGATGAGCACACGGGACGCCCGGAGGTAGCGCCGTGGCTCCGTGGGTGGATTGCCGATGATGCCCCGCAGACGACGTTACTCTGGCGCGAGATCATGCCGATCGGGGATGGGACGTTGCTAGGCCCGTCCGAGCTCGAAGCCTATTGTGACGTCGCTGGACCGCAGCTCGCAGAACAACTGGAGACGGAGAGCTGGCGAGCCCTGAGTTGGCTTGTCAGCAGGGCGGAAGCACTGAGCGAAAACAACACGGACGACCCCGATTGCTGGCCACGTCGCAACGACGAGATCCTCGCGGTGATCATCGCGGGGACAAAGGCTGCCCGAACGATCACGCAACGTGACCTCATCGACAAGCAGCGACGATCTGACCTCGAGAACCAGCTCGGCGGTGCGACTGTCATCGTGGATGCGCGAGTCGGTGGACTCAACCGTGGCCTGCTCAGCGACGAGCACGCCTCGGCCACCGACGTGACGACCATTGGTGAAGGATCCGGTCGCGCGCTGCCACTGCGTTTGCGCCGTACGAGAGAGAGTGATGGCACTGAGGTTGGTTGGCGGCAGGAGGCGAGAATCGCAACCAAGCATTCGGATGCCGGTGATGAGATCGAGTGGTTGGTCATCGACACGCTCGTCAGCGTTCCCGCCGAATCGGAAGAAGGTCGAGCGGTGGGACGCGAGCAGAAGCTCGATGAGCACCAGGAATGGGTCGAGCGAGCGGCTCGTCGGATTGCCAGCCGTCTCGGGCTACCGCCGCGCTACGCCGACGTGCTGGCCCTCGCCTCGCGGCTCCACGATGAAGGAAAACGAGCAAAGCGCTGGCAGCAGGCGTTTCATGCGAAGTCCGACGGTGTGTACGGCAAGACCCATGGACGGCCGAATCTCCAGATTCTCGCCGGTTATCGACACGAGCTTGGCTCACTGCCGCGCGCAGAGGCCGATCGTCGGGTACAGGGCCTCGACGACGACTTGCGCGACCTATGCCTGCACCTGATCGCGGCACACCATGGTCATGCGCGGCCAGTGATCCGAGTCGACGGCGCGGAGGAACCGCCGTCGAAGCTCGAGATGAGAGCGAGGGAAATCGCGTTGCGCTTCACGCGCCTCGAGAAGCAATGGGGCCCGTGGGGACTTGCCTGGTGGGAGACGTTGCTGCGCTCAGCGGATCAACAAGCCTCCCGCGAGAATGATGCGAATTCGCCGAGGAGTGAGCTCGATGGCTGAAGCATCGATCCCCGTAGATCTTCTAAACCCGGGACAGGTGTTCGCCTGTCTCGGGTTCGTCGAGGCAAACCTGAGCCTGTTCGGTGAGGTCGAGGCCACTTTCGACTGGAGTGCTTCCAGCAATGTTCGCTTTCGGATTCGTAGCGCGGGAGATGAGTCACCCGTGGCGCGAGTGCTGGAGTTCCTGAGCCGCGCGCAGGTATTTGGCGATGCACCCGCGGGCAGTACAACGGTTGCTGCGTGGAAGAGCACGTGGGGAATGCTTCGCGCGCAGCAGGCCAGAGAATCGTATCCATTTCCCGACCCAACAAGCCCGGCGACGGTCGTCTGCGTCCTCGAACGTGGAGACCAACGAATCACGATCGACTACTGGGGCGACGCCACGGTTCGCGACAACGCAAAGTTCTGGGGCGGCGCGGGTGGCTATCCCGGAGTCGCACTGACGAGAGACGCGATCGAACTCGTACGGCAGCGTGCTACCGAGTTTGCCGACGATCCCTTCGCGCTTTCAGCGCCGCAGAGCAGCAGCTTCCGGCTCGACTGGCGCCGCGACTACATTCCGATCGACGCAGGCTTCTCTCTGAACAAGCACGCCGGTCGCATTGAGAGTGTTGGCTATCCATTGGTCGAGTTGCTCGGCGCGATCGGACTCGGCCACGCTCGCCCTGCACGGACTGGACGAGGAAAGCTCGAGTACGACTACGGAGTCGTCGGGCGCGACCGCTCGTTCGATTTCTGGCTTCCGCCATCGATCCTACGCGTCGCACTTGGCGGGCATCAGGTCCCGTTTCCGATGCGGCGATTTCACATGTCGTTGGGCTGGCCGAACAAGCCGGGCCAAGACCGCGCGATCACCACTGTCACCGAGGAGATCACAGAATGACGACGCTGACCGAGAAGACGATCGAGAGCTGGACCGACTCGAAGGGACCGGTGGCGCTCGTTCTGAAGGAACACCTGACAACTGTCGAAGAAGGTGGGGTGTTGTTTCCTCCGACCTATGCCAGCGACAAGGAGCCGTACAACATCGACGAGCTGTCCGATGGCACGAAGGTCGTGACGATCGATAGCGTTGGTGCACAAGCCAACCGGATGGAGCCGGTGTTTGGCGATGGACCCAGTGGGGATCCCGAGCTTCGAGCCCTGGTACCGCAGCTGATCATCGAGATCGGCAACGGGAAACGAGTGGCAGTGCTTGACGCAGGCCATCGACTCGGAGATGCGCTCGTACGCTCGTCATCCCTCAAGGACGATGCGCGCAAGGCGTTCGAAGCATTCCTCGCGACCGGGGATGCGACC
>JANNBP010000401.1:0-19233 GCA_031385555.1 Deltaproteobacteria bacterium
CCCGGGGGGCCCGCTGCCCAGCTGTACTCGTAACGCGAGTCCTCGTCGACGTGGAAGCCCATCTCCTTCCAACCAGTCTGACCTTCCCAGACGCTCTGGGCCTTCTTGACGTAGACGCAGTCCGTGCCCGCTGCACCCAGGATCGAGGCGGCCGCGACCGGGAAGCGACCCTTCTCCGTCCGGAAGGTCTTCACCTTGGTCTCGATGGAGCGCAACTGCAGGTTGGCCTCCGTCTTCTTACCCTTGTTCATGTACTCGATGAACGCTGGGATGGCGATGGCCGCCAGGATGCCGATGATCGCTACGACGATCATCAACTCGATGAGTGTGAAACCGCGCTGCATCTTCTTCTTCATTGCAAACCAGACCAAGCAACGACCGATCCAACGCCAACCCCGTGACTGTTCGTTCCAGCCCCGACGAAAAACGTCACTCGGACAAAAACGGGGAAACGCAGGCGCCCAAAAACGTCACTCGCCGTCAGCTTCGATAGGCGGTTCTGTAGGTGCCGCGTCTTCTTCGCGCTCGATCCCGAGCTTGACCAGGCGATAGCGCAGCGATCGGAAGCTGACGTTGAGCAGCGTCGCGGCTTTCTTGCGAACACCACCTGTGTGCTCGAGTGCGCGAGTCACCCAGCTGCGCTCGAAGTCGGAGAGTAGGCGCTCGAGATCGACACCCTCCGACGGAAAGGTCGTCGGGGGCTCCGGGGTGAAGACCTTGGTGGTCTTGACCTCGGGCAGATCGCCCATGCCGATCAGCGCGCTCGACGACAGTGCGACCGCGCGCTCGATCACGTTCTCGAGCTCGCGCACGTTGCCGGGGAAGTCGTAGCTCTCGAGCCGGCGCAACGCCTCCATGGAGAGCTTCGAGGCGCGCCCGTGCTCGTCGCCGAACTTCTTGAGGAAGTGCTCGGAGAGCAGCGGGATGTCCTCGCGGCGCTGGCGGAGCGGCGGCAGCCGGACCTCGACGACGTTGAGCCGGTAGTAGAGATCCGCCCGGAACGCGCCGCGCGCGACCTCGGCCTCGAGATCGCGGTTGGTCGCGGCGATCACGCGCACATCGATCGGGATCTCCTCGTTGCCGCCGACCAGCTTGACCTTGCGCTCCTGCAGCGCGCGCAGCAGCTTGACCTGCAGCGACAGCGAGAGCTCGCCGATCTCGTCGAGGAACAGCGTGCCGCCATCGGCTTCCTGGAACAGGCCGCGCTTGTCGACCACGGCGCCGGTGAACGCGCCCTTCTTGTGCCCGAACAGCTCGGACTCCATCAGCTCCTCGGGAATCGCCCCGCAGTTGACCGCCACGAAGTGCTTCTGCGCGCGGTTGCCCTCGGTGTGGAGCGCCCGCGCGACCAGCTCCTTGCCGGTACCCGACTCGCCGGTGATCAGCACGTTGGTGCGCGTCGAGTGGATCTTGGAGATCAGCTCGAACACGCTCTGCATCGCCTTGCTCTTGCCGAGCAGCTGCGCGAGGCGAACGCGACCGGCGACGCGATCCTTGAGGGCGAGGTTCTCCTTGATCAGCGCACGCTTCTCGAGCGCGCGACCGATCACGGCGTTGATCTCGTCGACGTGGAACGGCTTGGTCAGGTAGTCGTACGCACCGCGCTTCATCGCGGCGAGCGCGGTGTCGGCGCTCGCGAACGCGGTCACCAGGATGACCTCGCAGTCGAGCTCGCCGAGCTTGCCGCTCTTGATCGCGTCGAGCAGCCCGAGGCCGTCGAGCTCGCCGGGCATCCGGAGATCCGAGACCACGACGTCGAACGGCTGCGCACGCAGCTCGCTCGTCGCCTGCTCGCCGCTGACGGCCGAGACGACCGTATGCCCCGCCCTGCGCAGACAGATCGCGAGGAACTCGCGCATCGACTGCTCGTCGTCGACGACCAGGATCTGACCCACGACCCAGACTATTGCACAGGAACACGCGTGCGCGCGGTGGCGAGCTGCCCGCGCGCCATCGCACCGACGCGTGGATCGAGCACGCACTGCTCCAGCAGCGGGATCGCCTCTCGCGGGCGATCGAGTGCGAGCAACGCCATCGCCGTGTTGTAGCGATTCATCGCCGACGGCTCGAGCGCGAGCGCCATCGTGAACGCCTCGAGGGCCTCGGCAGGATGGCCGGTCGCGAGCGCGGCCATGCCGTGGCTGCGCCGCGTGTGCGGCACCATCGGGCCGTACTTCGCCGCCTTGCGCCCCCACTCGAGCGCGTGCTCCTGCGGGCCTCGCTCGAGCATCAGCTGGGCGAGGTTTCCCATCGCGAGCGGCTCGCCTGCCTCGGCCGCTTCCTGCATCGTCGCGAACCCTTCCTCGCGCTCCCCTCTCCCCATCTGCAGCAGCGCGCGACGCAGGAGCAACCGGCCTGATCTGCCGTGCGCGAGGCCGACCTCGACTGCCTGCGCGGCCTCGGCTGTCAGCCCGGCTCGATCGAGCTCCATCGCATAGGCACTCCACGCCTCGAGGTCGTGCGGGTTCGACGCGACCGCGCGCTCCCACAGGAACAGCTCGCTGCTCCACGTCTTGCGCGCATCGAGGGTGCGGAGCGATCCGGCGAGTGCGATCACCGCGACCAGCGCGATCTGCAGCTGCGTGCGCGGGAGCTTACGAATCCCGGCGGCGACGGCGAGGGTGAAGCCGAGGACCAGCACGAGGGCGTAGCGATCGGCGACCCCGATCATGTGGAGCGGCAACACGAGGTGGCTGATCGGAAGCCACGAGAAGGCCCAGATCGCCGCTCCGGCCTTGAGCTCCGGCGTCGCGCGTAGCCTCGGAACGAACGCGGCGACGAGCGCGACGAGCCCCAATCCGCCGAGGATCACCTCCAGCGCCGTTGGACCGACCGCGGAGATCGGATAACTCGGCGCGTTCGACATGCCCATCGCGGCGAGCTGCACGTAGAAACCGTGCACGCCGGTCACGATCTCTGCCTTGCTCTCGGCGGGGATGATCGAATCGCCGACCACCGATGCGCGCATCGCGAGGCTGACGACGGGCACGAACGCGAGGATGCCGAACACCCCGACCGCACCGAGCCCACCGAGCGTCCGCTTCCACGAGACGCGCTTGGCCGGTGCGATCAGCTCGAGCCCGGCGATCGCGGCGATCGTGAACGCCGCCGGTGCCTTGCTCCACACCGCACAGACCGTCGCGATCACGGCAAGGACGAGCCACCGCAGGCTAGTCTTGGTGGAGGGGGTGATCCGATAGCGCGCGTACGCGAACAACGCCGTCGATCCGAAGACGATCCCGAGCAGGCCCTTGCGCTCCGACAGCCACGAGACCGACTCGGCATGGGCGGGATGCAGCGCCCACAGCAGCACCGCGATCCCGACGACGATGCGATCGAACCCGAACGCCGTCAGCATCCGGAACAGCATCGCGATCGAGATCAAATACAGAACGACATTGGTGAGGTGGAACCCGCTGTAGTTGGTGTCCCAGATCGCGAAGTCGACCATCACCGAGAGGTCGCGGACCGGCAGGTACTCGGGCGCGAGCACGTGGCGCAGGGGTGACTTCGGATCGGTGTCGGTGAAGATCGCGACGACCGTGTCCCACGACATGTTCTGAAGGACGAAGTTGTCCTTGTAGAGCCACGGGTCGTCGTAGTTGACGATCCCGGTACCGATCGTCGGTGCGTACAGGGCGACAGCCGCGAGCATGCCTAGCACCACGAGGGCACGCCCGGGGTCGCGCCTGATCCAAGACCGCAGCCGCTCGAGCACCACGAGGGTTATCGCACGCGACCGGATCGCGCGTCACTGGCACGACACGCGCAGGAGTCAGGGTGATGAACCGGCGATTCTCGATCCTGCTCGTCGACGATGACGAGGACGCACGCTTCCTGTTGGGCGCGATGCTCCGGCGACGCGGCTTCGAGGTCGAGGTGGTCGGCTCGGCAGCGGAGTGCCTCGAGCGCCTCGAGGCCGAGCCCTCGAGGATCGTCGTGACCGACGTGCAGATGCCCGAAATGTCGGGTATCGAGCTGTGCCGGCAGATTCGCGAGCGGTTTCCGGAGGTGGTCGCCGTCGTCGTCTCTGGCGCCGCGACGCCGCACGTCAGGGCGGAGGTCAGCGAGGCTGGCGCCTTCTCGTTCCTGCCGAAACCCGTGACCATCGCGGCACTGGAAGCGGCCATCCTCGAAGCGAGCGGCGCGAGCGCAGCGCGCGGATCCGCACTGGGGACGCCGGCGTGACGGCGCGCGGAAAGCTGGGCGAACCTCGCGAGATCTAGGGTCGAAGCCGCGATCGGCGTTCCCCTCGACTTGGTCATTCGCGGGCGCGTCTTCCTTGCTGCCGCCAGTGCTGGCGCAGTCGTCACGGCGAGTTGGCGCCGGCATCGATCGGCGTCTTGTTCGAAGCGAGTGACAGGATCGGAGCGAGCGCTTCCTGCGCGACGACGAGGCCCAGAAACTCGGCCTGGGGATCCGAGGCTTCGTAGCCGGTGAACATTCGCTCGACGACGCGCCCGTCACTGTCGCGCAACACGCGGCGACCCGCGAACCGAGAAGCGAGACCCCTTACTTCGGCAACTTGTCAGAGAAGTCCTTGATGACCTTCTCGACGGCGTCGGGCTTGATGTCGACCACGAACCGCTCGTTGATCCCGAACTCGTTGTTGATCAGCGTGATGCGGTGCTTGCCCGCCGGCAGCGACATCTTCGGCTGCGGCGTGTGCAGGCCCGTCGGCGCACCATCGACGTAGATCTCGCACGGCGGCTTGGAGCCGAGCGTCAGGGTGCCGGTCCCTTTGGGCTTCTCGACGACAACGGGCGGCTTCTCGATCGGCGGCTTCTCGATCGGCGGCTTCTCGACCGGCGGCTTGACCGGCGGCGCGACGACCACGGGAGGCTTCTCGATCGGCGGCTTCACCGGCGGCGTGACCACGGGTGGCTTGTTGTTCTTCGGGTCGTCCGGAAGTTTCGGCGGCTCGGTGGTCACCAGCGCGCCCGTCTTCTCGAGCGGGACGTTGACCTTCTCCTCCTGGATGCCGGTGAACACGATCGGGCGATTGACGGAGACGTAGCCCTGCTTCTCGAACAGCACCTGGTAGCTGTGGCGAGGATCGAGCGGCGCCTTCTGCGGGGACGGACCGAGGACCTCGCGCTTGCCGTCGACGATCAGCGAGACCGTGGCGCCGGGCGGCGTGGAGTCGAACAGACCGGTGATGCCCTTGATCGGCTCGAGGATGATCTCGACCTTGGGCGCCTTGCCGAGCTCGACGGTGACCTGCTGCGACTGGCTGAGGAAGCCGGCAGGCGGCTCGATCTGGATCGTGTGGGTGCCGGCCGGGATGCTGCGGATACGCGACGGCAGGCGATCCTGCCGCGACTCGCCGTCGAGCTTCCACGTGATCAGGCCGGGAGGCGTGACGTAGAGATCGAAGCCAGTGTTCGGATCGGCAGGCGACGGGGTCTTGACCGGATTCGTGGGCGTCTCACTGCTGCCCTTGTCGACGACCTTCGTGGGGCCATCGCCGCCGGTCAGCACGAGCACGAGCACCACCGCGATCGCGGCAACCACCGCGCCACCGATCGCGATCAACAGGACGTTCCGCTTGTTGCTGTCTTTGCGACCCGTGACACCGTGGCCGAACGAGGCCATCGGATCGAACGGCTCTGACGTCGGCGCCACGAGCGCCCCGTACGGTGGCGGAGTGGGGTGCATGCCCGAGCTGACCGCGAACGGACCCGAGTGGTGGTGGCCGTTCTCGGCGTAGAGGCCCGACCCGTTGGTGGGGTTCACCGCTGACGGATGAGAGCCGGTGGCCATCTTGTGACCGTTCGCGCCGTTGCCGTTGGTGTGACCGTTCGTCGGCAGCGGGCCGGTCGAGCCCGGAGCCCCGTTCTCCCAGCCACGCCCGGTCTGACCGACGAGCCCGGAGAGATCGGGGCCCTGCGAGAACTGTCCATGCGGATCGGCCTGCGCCGCGGCGACCTGCGTGGGCGCACCGGCCGCCGCACGCGGCACGGCAGCAGGAATCCCCGGCTGTGACGACGTCGGTGCGGTCAGAGGCAACTGCTTGCTCGTCGCCTTGGAGATCGGCTGCGGCGTCTTGTTCCGCGGATCGTCCTCGGGGTTATCGTAGATCTGGGTCTCGAGCTCGTCGTCGTCCCAGTTGAGCTGATCGCTCGAGCTCTCCTCCCGTGGCGGCTTGCTCGCGAGCGACGGCACCGCGGCGACCTGGACGGGCAACTGCGACGACGACACGCGCGGCGGAGGCGGCGGCGGCCTGGTGCCGACGGCGTTCATCGCCTGGGTGGACTTGCGGGGCGTTGGCGTTTGCCGGCCAGTGACCGTGCGCGGCTGCAGCGTGGGCGGCTCGGCCGGAGGCGGCTTGAGCTGGCGATAGCTCTCGAGCTTCGCCGTCTCTTCTTCGATCTCCTTGCCGAACGTCTTCTTCATCCACCCCGCGAGATCCTTGCGCGAGTAGAACTCGCCGGCGGTGTAGACGAAGGCCTGGAGCTCGTCGTGGAGATCGATCGCGTTCTGGTAGCGATCCTCGGTGTCCTTCGCGAGCGCCTTGAGCACGATCCGCTCGAGCTCGTCGGGGATCCGGCGGTTGTATGTGGACGGCGGCAGGATCTCGACGTTGCGGACCTTCTCGAGCGTCGAGAAGTCAGACTCGCCGACGAACAGCCGCTCACCGGTGAGCAGCTCGTAGAGCACGATGCCGCACGAGAACACGTCGCTGCGGCGATCGACCGGCAGCCCGCGGACCTGCTCGGGAGACATGTAGCCGAACTTGCCCTTGAGGATGCCCGCCTGGGTCTTGCTGCCCTTGCCGGCCGCCTTCGCGATCCCGAAGTCGATGATCTTGACCTCGCCCTCGAACGACACGAGGACGTTTTGCGGGGACACATCGCGGTGAACCAAGGCGAGCTCGCGGCCCGACTGGTCGCGCTTGTTGTGCGCGTAGTCGAGGCCCTCGCAGGCCTTCATCACGATGAAGCACGCCTGCGCGACGGGCATCGCTTCGCCGACGGTGCGGCAGCGATCGAAGATACCGCGCAGGTCGCGCCCGTGGACGTGCTCGAGCGCGATGTAGTAGCTGCTCTCGACGACCCCGAGATCGAAGATCTGCGCGATGTTCGCGTGGTTCAGCTGGACCGACAGCTTCGCCTCTTCGATGAACATGCGGATGAACTCTTTGTCCTCCGCGATGTTCGGCAGGATGCGTTTGACCGCGACCAGCCGCTCGAAGCCTTCCACGCCAAATGCCTTCGCGCGGAACACCTCGGCCATGCCGCCGACGTTGATCCGCTCGAGGAGGAAGTACTTGCCGAAAGGAGTCGGCTTTTTCACGTTGAAGCCACCACTTGATCGTCCTGGACGATGTTGGAACCTAACGTAAATCGATCCTTGGAGCTATTCGTTTCGAGAGCCCCGCCCCAAGAAGACCAGCCTAGTTTTGGGCGAGTGCCTGCGCAGGCTCCATCTTGGCCGCCCGACGTGCCGGGAGGAATCCGCCCAAGATGCAAAACAGCGTCGAAAACCCGAGGCCGCCGGCCCAGATCCAGGTCTTGAAGTCGAATGCCGAATCGGGCTTGAAGGGAAACGGCGGTACGTAGTTCCGAAGGGCAAAGTCGACCCCGGCAGCAACCCCAAGAGCCAGGCCGATCCCCAGCAAGCCACCGACGACGCCGATCAGCGCCGCCTCGCCGAGCATGATCAACCGTACGTCGAGCTCGGTGGCGCCAACCGCACGCATGATGCCGATCTCGCGACGGCGCTCGGAGACCTGGATGAAGAAGTTGTGGCCGATATTGATGACCGCGATCACGAGGATCGCGATCGAGATGATCAGGAACAGCATGCGGATGATGAAGATGGCCGTCGCGAACTGCTTGCCCAGCTGATCTTCGAGCCGCAGCCCCGGACCACCCGCGTTCTCCGGTGTCTCGATCCACTCGCCGAACACCGCCACCTGGTTGCGGTCTTTAAACTTCACCACGATCGACGAGTATGCGCTTGCGGCCTCCTCGCCGAGGTACTCCTGGTTCCACCGGCGGATGTACTCGATCGGCATCGTCACGCCGATCGGCATGGCTCGCTTGGATACTCCGACGACGACGGCCTCGACGCGCTTCGGCTTGCGCTTGGTATTGACGCCGGTTCCCGCGATCGTCGTGAAGCCGAGACCGACGGAGAACCGCATCGCCGACAGGCCGCGCTGCTGCATCAGCATGTTGACCAGGTTCTGATCCGCCATCGGCATGCCGTGCGACTTCGCGAACTGGTTGTTGTAGAGCTCGACCACCGTCGACGACAGCACGATCGGGACGCGGTGCTTGCAGCGCCGCTCGCTCTCGTCGCAGTAGTAGCGATCGGGCTCGGGGCACGGGTTGTAGTACGGCTCCTTCTTCGCCGGCGCGGGCGGAGGCATGGGGGTACCGCTACCGCTACCGCTGCCACTGCCGCTGCCGCTGCCGACGGTCGGACCGGCACCTGCGCCCGAGCCGTCGCCGGTCGCTGCGCTGCCACTGGCGCTGCCACTGCCGCTGCCACTGCCACTGCCACTGCCACTGCCACTGCCACTGCCACTGCCACTGCCACTGCCACTGCCCGCAGCGCTGCCGCTACCTGCGTTCGGATCTGGAAGCTGCGGTCCCCAGCCATTGTCCTCGTCGGGCTTCGCCGCCTCGGGGCGTTTCGGCGGCGACTGGATGATGTCTTCCTTCGGATCGCGCGGCGGCGGCACGCACTGGACGAGGTTCTTGTCGTCCTTCACGGCCTCCCAGTCCTTGAAGTATTTTTGGATTCGCTCGTCGTCCTGCACGAACGTCGGATCGACACCGTCGGCGAAGCCACCGACCTCGAACTTCAGATCGGTGCCTTCGAAGTCACCGCGACCGGCGGCCGGGAACGCGAGGTTCATGCGCGGGACCGCCGATGACACCTCCGGGCGCGATTGGATCAACTTGACGACGCTGTCGTCGAGACGCTTGCTCGCGTCCTTGCCGAGCAACGAGACGCGCGGTGCGACGACCTGTACTTCGTCGAGCGGGAACACCTTCTCGAGCACGGTGCCGGCGCGCTGGGTGAGCGCGAGGAACAGCGTGAAGGCGCCGATGCCGATCACGATGCCGAACGCCGACAAGATGAAGTGGCGTTTACTGCGCACGGTGTTCTGGAGCACCATGCCGATCAGGTTCTTCGCGGGCATCATGACGGACCTACCTGCTTGGCTGCGATCTCCTCGTCGGAGGTCTCCGCGATCAGTCCATCCTTCATCACGATCACGCGCTTCGCCACGCTGGACACGCGGCGCTCGTGGGTGACGATCATCAAGGTCACGCCATCCTTCGCGTTGAGCTCGCGGAAGAAATCGATCACCTCTTTACCGGTCTCGGAGTCGAGGTTGCCGGTGGGCTCGTCGCACAGCAGCAGCGAAGGCGCACCGAACAGCGCCCGCGCGATCGCCACGCGCTGCTTCTGCCCACCCGACAGCTCCGACGGATAGCGATGCGAGAAGTCGCTGAGCCCGACCCGCCGCAGCGCGTCGCGCCCGCGCTCCTGGACCTGTTTCGCGTCGTGCGCGAACGCCGAGGGGATCGTGACGTTGCCCAGGCAGGTCAGGTGATCGAGCAAGTTGAACGCCTGGAACACGAAGCCGATCGACTGGTTTCGCAGGCTCGCGCGCTTGCGATCGCCCGCCTTGAGGGTGTCGATGCCGAGCACCTCGACCTCGCCGGAATCCGGCATGTCGAGGCCACCGATGATGTTGAGCAGGGTCGATTTCCCCGAGCCTGATTGGCCGACCAGGGCGACCAGCTCACCGGCCTCGACGTCGATCGACACGCCGCGCAAGACCTTGGTCTTCGCTGCCCCGGCCCCATAGGTTTTCGTGACGTCTCGAAGCCGTACGACAGGGCCTGCCACGCGGCGGAAACTACCACACGTAATCCGACCTCGGGCTCGCTCGCCACTGATTGCCAGCGCAGCAATTTCAACACGGTATGGGTAAACATTTTACGCAACTTCTCGCGGCGACCGCGATAGGCCCGGCCATGCCGACAATCCACGATGCTATGGTGCGTGCCTCATGAGCTCGATCGGTGGCCCCAGCGGTCCCGGAGGCCCACAAGGTCCCGGCGGGCCGAGCGGACCCGATGGTCCCGAGGGTCCGGACGGGCCCGAGGGTCCCGAAGGTCCCGACCTCGCAGCGCCCACCTCGGACGCTGCCGCGACCGCGATGGTCGATCAACTCGCCGCGGATCTCGCCTCCGGCAAGCTATCGCCGCACGAGGCAATCGATCGCCTGGTCGATGCCACCGCCGGGCCGGAGCTCGGCGCGTCCGAGCGTGCAGAGCTGCGCGAGCTGCTCGGAGATCTGGTCGCCAACGATCCGTACCTGAGCGGCCTGATCAATCGGGTTGGCTAGTCCCAAGACGGGCGAGCGACGGCGGGGAAGCGAAAGGGGGACGGAAGATGATCCCAGCCCCTAGTAGATCGTATCGCCCACGAAGATCGTCCCGCGCGTCGCGCCCTTCGGGCCGATGAACTGGATCGGACACTTCGACACCAGGGGCGTGCGGGCCTCCGCCGCGTCGGGACAGTTGCCGGGCGTCGCGGGATCCTGCTTGCCGGCGATCTTCACCACGTTGAAGGGCCGCGTCAGCGGCCGCCCGGCTGCATCGTGGAACACCCCGACCACCATCACCGTGCCGTCGCCCGGGGCGTCGTTGACGAGGTAGGCGGCGATCACGAGCTGTCCGTGATCGTCGTGGGTGACGAGCTCCTCGATGCGCGCCAGCGGCGGAGGGAACACGCTCGCGCCCCGAACCTTCGCGCGCGCCTTCGTGGCCGTCGGTCGGCCTCGCCGCTCGGTGTCGACGAGCGCGAAGGTGCGGGTCGCGCCGGCCGGGATCCACAGGGACTGGACGATCAGATCCCCGACCTTCTGATTACTCGCATCGACGAGCTCGCCGCCGAGCGTGACGTACGCGCCCTCGCTCGCGCGGTTCTTCGCGTCGACCAGCACGAACGTCGCGGTGTCGGTGTACTCGCCGCCGCCGACGGTATCGGTGCGCATGTTCGCGCCGAGCACTTCGATCTGATCGAGATCGAGCTCGCGCTTCGCTTCGGACTTGCCGCAGGCCACGAGGGCAAGCGGAAGGAGCAGTGCGCGCATGCACGCGTTATAGCGCGAAGCGATCTCTACGCAGCTGTCTTGCGGTGTTTCGCAAACCCCGGCTCTGTCGGCCGGGTCAGGTCTCGCAGCGGCGCGGCGCGGCGCGGCGATGAGATCGAGGAAGGCTCGTACGTGCGGATGACTTCGCGGACCTTGTCGGCCAGCTCGAGCTCGTCGAGGTCGAAGCGTGCCAGCGCCGTGGCCAGCGTGACGACGCGCTCCTCGGCGGTCGCGCGCTTGTCGACGATCACCCGGAACTCGCCCTTCACCTTGCACAGCCCGCCGTGGCCACCCGCTGCGAAGCCGCTCTGGAGCGCTTCGTAGCTGACGCGGATGTGGAGCTGCTCCGCGGCAGTTTCGAGGAGCTCGAGCAGAACTTCGGGCTTCATGAGGAAAGCCAGATTACTCATCGCGATCGAGCGAGCAAGCTTTCTGTCCGAGAACCAGACAAAAGGGAGATCTCCGACGGAGATCGGCTGAGTGGCACGTGGCCCAAAGTGATCAGAGGGCCGGCAAAATGACGCGGAACGCCGCCCCGCCGAGCTCCGCAGAGCGCTCCACGGTGATCTCCCCGCGGTGTTGCTCGACGATGCCGCGCACGATCGGCAGGCCGAGCCCGGTGCCCTTGCCGTCGGGTTTCGTGGTGAAGAACGGCTCGAAGATCTTCGCACGATCTTCGTCGCTGATCCCGAGGCCCGAATCGGCGACCTCGAGCACGACCGTCGATGGACTATCGACCGCGGCGCGAACTTTCACCTTGCCCTGCCCCACCGCACCGGATCCCTCGACGGCATGCACCGCGTTGGTGATCAGGTTGATCAACACCTGCTCGAGCTGACCGGCGACGGCCTGGATCACCGGCAGCTCGGGATCGACCTCGACCTCGAGCTCGATGCCGTTGCGATCGACGAGGTGCTCGCAGATCGACACCGACTGGCGCACCACGGCCGAGAGATCGACCGACGAGTGCTCCTTGCCCGACGGTCGCGCGTACTGCACGAGATCGCGCGAGAACCGCAGGATGCGCTGCGCGCTCGCACCGATCCGCCGCAGCTTCTCGACATCCGGCTCTGCGGCACCCTGACTCTCGAGCTTGCGTACCAGGTACTCCGCGTAGACCGTGATCGAGGTCAGCGGGTTGTTGAGCTCGTGGACCACGCCTGCCGCGAGCTCGCCGAGCGTCGCGAGCCGTTCGGCGCGCACGACCTGCTGCTGCAGCGCCTCGATCTTCGACTGGTCCTGACCGATCGCGACGACGGCATCGATCGGGCCGCCGTCCTGCCCGACGCGTCCGACGGGCGCGATGCTCCAGACCGTGCGCACATTGCCGTCGGTGCGGGTCGGCAGCGCGACGGTGACCGCGGTGTGGTGTTGACCGAGCAGCGCCGCGGCGAACGCGCTGGTCAGGTACTGGCGTTGATCCGACGCGATGAAGTCGCGCACGTCGCGGCCGAGCACCTCGTCGCGCGAGAACCCGGTGAGGTCGAGCAGCGCGCGATTGCACACGGTGATCCGCCACGAGCGATCGATGCCGAGGATCAGCGCGTTCGCGCTCTCGAGCAGCCGCGCCTGATAGTCGCGCAGCCCGAGGGCATCGCTCGACAGACGGAGCGTGCGCAGCGCGATCGAGAGCTGCGCAGCGAGGTTGATCGCCGCAGGCTCGTCGGCGGCACGCGCGTCGCCGCCCGGCGCGTAGCCGACATCGAGCACGCCATGCAACTCGCCCGCGGTGGCGAGCGGCACGACGAACCCGCTCGCCATGCCGGTGAACGGCGAGTCCCAGCGCTCGCGCACGAGCAGGCGCGCACTCGCCGCGACCGCGCTCTTGAGCTTCGCGCGGGTCAGCGCGACCTCCGGGATCGAGACGCCTTCGCTCTCGATCCCACCCCGTAGCTTCGCGCCGCGCACGTACGCGCGCGCAGGTTCGCGGCCTCGGAGGTCGACGACGCGGATGCACACCGCGCGGCCCGGCAGCACGCCGCAGATCGCGTCGAGCGCCGCCTCCACCATCTGGGTCTCGGAGGTCATCGCCGACAGCTCGCCGGCGAGGGTGGTCATTGCCGCGAGTAGGGCCCGATCGTACTGCTCGGGCGTCATTTGTCGCGCTCCAATCCGGCGAGATCGCTCGCGCGCGGGAACCCAGGATCGTTGGTGATCTCTTCGGGCGCCGACTCGCGCCGGGAATCCGCGGCTCCGGCCACGTGATCCTGCGAGAAAATCTGGAACTCGCCGGTCTGGATCTCCTCTACGCCCATCGCCATCGGGATCGCGGGATCACTCTCCGGATCGGCCGAGCGATCGAGATCGAGCATGCGCGCGGACCCGACGTAGTCGGTGGTCTCGTACTTGGTGATCTTGCCGATCTTCTTGACCAGGCCGGCCATCCGCTCGGCCTCGGAGAGGATCACGCCGACCGCGCGCAGGTGTGTGGCGTCGCGCTCGCTCTGGCGCTGGATCAGCTGCGCGTAGCCCATGATCGAGGTCAGCGGCTGGTTGAGCTCGTGCGCGGCGGCGCCGGCGAGCTCGGCCACGAGGGCTTGCTTCTCGGAGAGCTGCAGCTTCTGCTGCGCGTCGAGGAGGCGCTGCTCCATGCGGATCCGATCGCGAAGGTCGGTGAGGATGCCGACGGTGGCGACCTCGCGATCACCCTCGTAGACCACCGACGCCGTCATGCTCACGGGCACGATCTCGCCGGAGGCGATCCGCACTTCGCGGCGCGTCTGCTCGAGCCGGCCGACACCACCGTACGAGGTCGAGCGCAGCATCCGCATGATCTGGTTCGCGCCGCCGTCCTCGTAGAGATCCCACACCGGCTGCTTGCCGATCACGTCTCGCGCGCGATAGCCGAACAGCCGCTCGGCGCCCTGGTTGAACAGGATGATGGTGCCGCGCATGTCGGCGGCGATGATCGCGTCGACCGTCGAGTCGATCAGCCGCTCGAGGAATTCCTTCGTCGACCGCAGCTCGTGCTCGAGCGCGCGCTCGGCGGTGACGTCGCGGAACGCGAGGATCACGGCGCCCGTGCCGGCCAGCACCGTCGAGGTCGAGACGCTGACCCACGCAGGCGAGCCGCTGGTGGTCGCGAGCTCGAGATCGAAGGCCTCGACGTTCACCCCCGCGAGCACGCGCGAGATGGTGTCCGCGATCAGGCTGCGCTGATCACTCGCGACGAGGTCGCACAGCTCGCTGCCCATCAGGCCATCGCGCGCGAAGCCGGTGATCCGCTCGGCCGCGCGGTTGACGAACAGGATCCGCCCGGCGTCGTCGAGCACGACCACGCCGTCCGCGCCGGCCTCGAAGTGCTCCTTCAGCGAGTCGATGCCGCGCAACCGGCGCTCGGCCTCGTAGCGTGCGCGAGAGATCCGATGTGTCTGATCGCGCAGGCTCTCGAGCACCGCGCCGTGGCGAAGGTGGGCTGCGGTGATGCTCGCGATCAGCTTGCCGAGATCCACGCCCCGCGCGCCGAGATGCGACACGCCCGGGTTGCGCTTGCGCAGCAGGAACACGCCGAGTGGGCGACCTCGCCATTGCACCGGGAACACCGCGATGCCGCGCACCCGTCGCGACGACAGCATCTCGGAGATGTTGGCGGTCAGCGGATGGAACAGCACGTCGTCGATCAACACCGGCGTCAGCGTACGGATCGCCTCGGCGATCTCCGGATACTCCGAGATCGCGAGCGTGAAGCGCTGGGACGGCTCGGCATCGTTCGCGGCGATCACGAACGCGTGATCGCTGCCGTCGATGTGCGCGACCAGCGACGCGCGGTCGAAGCCGAGGAGCGTGGCGGTGATGTCGAGGACCTTGACCAGCGCCTCGGCATCGTCGCCGTCGGCGGTCAGCACCTCGTTGATCCGCTGGAGCGCCATCGCACCGGCGGCCTCGCGGCGCGACAGCTTGAGCAGATTGCGGCAGCGGGTGGCGAGGATGATCGACGGCACCGGCAGGCGCGCGACGTCGCTCGCCCCGGCGGCGAGGGCTTCCCCGACGGTTGTTGGAGGCACGGCCGGTACGAGCGCAAGGATCGGGACGTCGGCGAGCGCCGGGATGTCGCGTGCTTCGGCGACCAGGTGCGCGACCTCGGCACCGGTGGTGACGATCAGGTCAGGGAGCTCGCTCTGGTTGTTCGAGACGGCGAGCACGGTCTCGGCCCGCGCGGGCAAGCCGGCGGCGGTCAGCTGGGTGACCAGCTGCGTACGCTCCTGCTCGCTGCCTCCGAGCACGACGATCGTCGTGGTTTCCACGCTGTCCGCAACGTACCACCGATCACGCTCGACGGCCGAGCCACCCCAGCCACCACCGCAAGGCGTGGGTGATGGGCTCGCCGGAGGCGAGGAAGGCCGGCCAGTCCGCGGGCGCGATCAGCCGATGCTCTTCGACCTCGTCTGCCTGCAGCGTGAACGGGCCATCGCTGACCCCGCGGAAGAGGTGAATCTGCTCGTAGTGCACGCCGGCTTCGGGACCGAACGCGCCCTCGAACGTGAGCGACAACGACACGCCCAGCTCCTCCTGCGCCTCACGCGCAGCGACCGCGGCGTACACCTCGGCTAGCTGGTCGTCGGGACCGGCGAGATAGTCGCTCTCTTCGACATGACCGGCCACCGAGACGTCCCAGCACCTCGGGTACGTCACCTTGGTCACGTGCCGGCGCTGAATGACGAGCCGGCCGTGGCTGTCGAAGATCACGACGTGGACGCTGCGATGAACGAGCTGCTGCTCGTGGATCGTGCGGCGCTCTTCCCACCGCACGAACCGGTTCGCTTCGTCGACGACGGCGATCCGACCCGCCACTACTTCAGCGGCTCCTTCAACCGAACCGGCTTCGACGTCGCCACGCTGGCGATCTCGCGCGACGCCCCGAGGAACGTGCCAACGTGCCCGGCGTCGAGCTCGAGCTCGGTCGGGTGACCGGACTCGTCGGGTTTGATGGTGCCCGCGAACGAGATCGTACGCACGCGTCCACCAACGGGGACCGTGACACCACCATACGACACGATCTCGGTCGTGGTCGAATCGACGGGTGGAGGCGCGGGCGGTGGTGTGGCTGGGGGCGGCTCCGCCGATGGCGCGTGCGGTGTGGAGCACGCGACGGCACAGGCGATCAGCCAACCCCGCCCGGTCATACGTCCTCCCGATCGAACGCCGCCAGCGCCGCGGCGTAGACCACCTTGACCGGCACGTCGTACGCCTTCGCCGCCTTCGCGCACGCCTCGTACTCGGGCGCGGCGTTGACCACGAGGTTGCCGTCGCGCGCGATCTTCATCGGGATCACGCCGAACCGCGTGGTGACATCGACGAACGAGCGCTCGAGCGTGGTGCGTTCGAGCTGCGCGTAGCGGACGCCGATCGTGGTCGTCTCGCGCAGGATCGCCGTGATCACCGCGCCACGCTTGTCGAGGGTCGCGAGCGCACTGATCGTCAGCGCTGGCCGGCCCTTCTTCATCTGGATCGGGGTCCACCACGCGTCGACGGCACCGGCCTCGAAGATCGCTTCGAGTGCCGGCGCGCAGAGCTCCGAGGACATGTCATCGACGTTCGCGTCGATCTGCCAGATCGCATCGGGCGTGCTGACGAACCGCGCGAGCGTGACGACGCGCAGGACGTTCGCGCGATCCGCGAGATCGACATCGCCCGCGCCCCACCCCACCCCGATCGGGCGGCCGGTGGGCGGCGGTCCCCAATGGGTCACCGCGGAGGCCAGGATCGCGGCGCCGGTGGGCGTGCACAGCTCGCGTGCGACGCCACCATCGGCCATCACCCCCTGTGCCTCGCGCAGCACCTCGAGGGCGGCAGGTGCCGGCACCGGCAGCACGCCGTGCGAACAGGTGATCGTGCCGTGGCCCATCGCGACCGCCGCGCAGCTCACGCTGGCCGGCGACAACCAGTCGAGGGCCGCGGCGGTGCCGACGATGTCGACGATCGAATCGATCGCGCCGACCTCGTGGAACGCGACGTCCAGGGTGGTGGAGCCGTGGAGCTTGGCCTCGGCGCGGGCGATCCGATCGAAGATGTCGAGCGCGCGCTTCCTGGTGCCCTCGGTCAGCGGCGCGGTGACGATCCGCTCGCGGATGTCGCGGTAGTGGTAGTGCGGGTGATCGTGGCGCGTCGGCAGGGGATGGGTGTGCGGGTGATCGTGGTGGTGGTGATCGTGATCGTGGTGGTGATCGTGGTGGTGATCGTGCTCGTCGAACTTGGTTCGCTCGACGAGCTTCGCGAGCGCATCGATCGGCACCGCACCCGTGGATTCCTGATCCGACTTGGCGTGCGCGTGGGTGATACCCGGAAGCGCGCCGGCGGTATCGACCTTGACGTCGGTCGCCGTGATGCCGTGCTTGATCACCTTCGCCGTCTTGAGCCGCGCGCGCCCCGCGCCGATCGCGTCGAGGGCCGCACCGACGATGTCGATCGGAACGCCGAGGTCGAGCAGCGCACCGAGCATCATGTCGCCGGCGGCACCACTCGCTGCGTCGACGTGGAGGTGAAGACCGCGTAGCTCTGTCATCGCGCTACTCCCTTTGCTAGCCGAGCGATCTTGATCGCGGCGACCGCCGCGCCAACGCCGTTATCGATGTTGACCACCGTGATGCCGGGCGCGCACGAGCTCAGCATCGCCGCGAGCGCGACGAGGCCATCGATCGAGACGCCGTAACCGACGCTGGTGGGCACTGCGATCAGCGGCCGATCGATCAACCCGCCGAGCACCGACGGGAGCGCGGCCTCCATGCCGGCGATCGCGATCACCACGCACGCCCGCTGGAGGTCGGGGATGCGCGCGAGCAAGCGATGCAGCCCCGCGACACCGACATCGTGGACCCGCGAGACCGGCGCGCCCAGGTACTCGGCGACCAGCGCACACTCCTCGGCGACCGCGAGGTCGCTGGTGCCCGCGCAGACCACCGCGATCGACGCGGCGGCGGGCCGATCGGCGGAGGTGCCCAACGTGACGACGCGCGCGAGCTCGTGAAACACCGCGGCGGGATGAGCGACCTGAATGATCGCAGCCTTCGCGGCATCGACGCGGGTGGCGATCGCCGCACCCGCGACGCGCGCCAGCTCGCCGAGGGCCGCCGCGATCTGCTCGCCGGTCTTGCTCTGCCCGTAGACGATCTCTGGAATCCCGGTGCGCAGCTCGCGGTGGTGGTCGATCATCGAGCTGCCGACCGCGTGCGCGACTTCGGCGTAGGGAAGCTCGCCGACCAGCCGCGCGGCCTCGTCGGGGCTCAACGCGCCGGCGCGCACCCGATCGAGGACGTCGAGCAACTGCGTGCGATCCATGACGTCCCGTTTACCACGTCGGCCAGGAGGACTACTTCTTGCGCTTGGTGATCCGCACGGCCTCGATCGCGCGGTCGTTCGCCGCGATCACTTCGATCGACAACCCGGCCAGCGCGAGGGTCTCGCCCTTCTCGGGGATCCGGCGAAACTTCTCGATCAACAGACCGGCGATCGTCTCGTAGTCCTCGCTTTCGGGCAGGCTGAGGTCGAGCTCCTCGTTGAGCCGCTCGACGCTGGTGCGCGCAAGGGCACGCCACACCCCCGGGCGCTCGACCTTGATCGGCGAGGGCTCGGTGTCGAACTCGTCGTCGATCTCGCCGACGATGATCTCGAGCAGATCCTCGATCGTGCAGATGCCGACCGCCTTGCCATACTCGTTGACCACGATCGCGAGGTGGGTCTGCTCGGCCTGCAACTGGACCAGGAGATCCGACGCCTTCATGGTCTCGGGGACGTAGGTCGGTGTGTGGGACAGCGAGCCCACCGTCTCGTGGGACCTCGCGCTCGCAGCCTGCAGCACGTCGAACACGTGGACGATGCCGACGACATCGTCGATCCGGTCCTTGTAGATCGGCATGCGCGAGTGCTGCTTGTCGGCGATCTCGAGCGCGGCTTCCTTGATCGGCGTGTCCTCCTCGAGCGCCGTGATCTCGGACAGCGGCACCATCAGCTCGCCGACCTTGTACTCGGAGAGCTCGAACACGTTCGAGATCATCTCTCGCTCGTCGGCGCCGATGTCGGGCTTGTCGGTCTCGGGCTCGCTCTCGATCAGCAGCGCGAGCTCGTCGCGCGTGACGAACGCCTTCTTGCGATCGCTCTTCGCCGCGCGTGTG
>JANNBP010000460.1:0-2258 GCA_031385555.1 Deltaproteobacteria bacterium
GAGAGCAAGTTCGACAACCTCTGGTACCAGTGCACCGACGGCGAGTGGCTCGACCGCTGGAGCAACCCGGTGCCGTGCGTCGCGGAGTTCGCGCTCTAGTTAGTCGAGCTTTTCGTCGAGCTTCTTGCCGGCGCTCTCGACGACTTCGCCGAGCTTCTTGCCGGCATCCTGGATCTTCTCGCCCGCGCGCTCGCCGAGATCCTTGATCTTCTCGCCGGCCCGGTCGCGCGCTTCATCGCGCTTCTCGCGGGTCTCTTCGAGCTTCTTGCCGAGCTTGTCGACGCCGTCTTTGATCTTGTCGGCGGCCTGGTCGATCTTGTCGGTCACTTTCTTGGTCGTGTCAGTCATGCCGGCGGGGATTGCGAAGGCGATGCCACGCCGCGTCGACGCAGCGCACGCAGTTACGAGGTTCACCCGTGCGACTGCGCTCGGGTGTGCGAACGATCCGCGCTTCACTGTGGCCGACCACACCGCGACCCCCAGCTGATCGCGGTTCGACGCAGGACAGGGTGCAGCCATCCCTCGGAATCGCCTTCGGCGCGGTTCGAATTCACGGTCGGAATCTGGCAAGCGAGGCGGGTGCAGATCCCAGTGGACGCGACGCCTGCCAGCGTGGTCGAGTGCACGACCGATGCGCTGGTTGCTGCCGATCCTCCTCGTCGCGTGTGGCCCCAAGACCCTGACGCCGACGCCCGATGGACCCGTCGAGCCCGCCGATGGCCCACCCGAGGATTCGCCGCCCGCCGCCGCCTGCGACTACAACGAGCTGCGCGACACGACGAACGACGACGTGCCTCCGGCCTCGGGGACGCCCGAGGACACCGGCGTGATGTTCGATCAGAAGCTCGTGGTCTGCGGCTCGTTCGCCGCGGATCACTTCGACGACGACATCACCGTCGACGTCGATGGCTACAAGTTCACGCTCGCGACCACGACCGACCTGCTCGTGCGGCTCCACGGCGCGGGCGCCGAGGCGATCGAATTCGTCGGCATGGACGTCTATGGAGGCGCGGCGTTCGACGAGCTGGCGGGGACCCTCACGTTCTACGGCGATCACGGCGTCGCCCAGATGCGTCTCCAGCCAGGCACCTACGAGCTGGCCGCGTTCGCGCTGGCCGCGGCTGCGATCGAAGCGCCGGTCGACTACCGGATCACGATCACTGCGGATGCCCCAGCCACGCGGTGTCCATCCGTGGTGAGCGGCGCGAGCTACGCGGAGGCCACCGACGGCGCGAACAGCACCGGCAACGACATGGTGACGATTCCGTCGGGATCACCACCGGCGCTGACCGCGGCCACCGATGACCCGGAGCCGACCGGGCTCACCGTCACCGGAAGCTCGCAGGATCGCCTGGGTGGCTTGCTCAAGGATGTCACCACAGCAGATCAGTACGAGGACAAGGACACGTATCTGATCGCGGTGGGGGACGCGAACGAGCTCGCGATCAAGCTCGACTGGAACGGCACCGCGAACCTCGACTACTTGCTGTTCGAGGCAAACACGCCGTCGCCGGTGGTCCGCGCGATCGCGGCGTCCAATACCGGCCCCGAGTACCAGACGTTCTCGGTCAAGCCGGCGACGGCGTACTGGGTGCTGGCCGGAGCGAAGGTCGGAAGTACGCTGCCAGTCGCGTACAGCGCGTCGCTGTGCGGCGCGTCGTTCGCGCTCGATCGTTGATCACGGCCGGCGCCTTCACGTTAGGCTGGCGCAATGATGGACGCGCTACAGGACGATGACGCCACCGCGCTTGCGGAACGCGTGCGTCGCAAGGACGTACAACCGCTCGAGCTGGTCGAGGCCGCGATCGCGCGGATCGAGAAGGTCGATCCGAAGCTCAATGCCATCGTGCATCGGATGTACGAGAAGGCGCGCGCAAAGGCGTTGGGCACGCTCCCCGACGGCCCGTTTCGCGGCGTGCCGTTCGTGGTCAAGGATCTCGATGGCTGGTTGGCGGGCGAGCCGTACACGCAGTCGTGTCGGATGTCGAAGGACTTCGTGCCGACCGAGGATGCCGAGATCATCGCGCGTATGAAGAAGACCGGTGTGGTGATCGTCGCGAAGACCAACACGCCGGAGCTGGGGATCATCGGCGTCACCGAAAATGATCTGCACGGTCCGACGAGGAATCCGTGGAACACCGAGCACACGCCGGGTGGATCGAGTGGCGGCACGGCGGCGATCGTCGCGGCGCGCGCGGTCCCGATGGGACACGGTGGCGATGGGGGCGGCTCGATCCGCATTCCGTCGTCGGCGTGTG
>JANNBP010000467.1:0-27296 GCA_031385555.1 Deltaproteobacteria bacterium
CGTCGAGGCCGAGCCGCGCACCTGCGATCAGCTTCGGATAGCGCACGACGTAGTCCGACAACGAGATCGCGACCTCCGCGTGACCGGCGTAGCTGTTCTCGAGGATGGGAATCGGACCGCTGCCGAAGTTGAGCGGGTCGAGGGGAGATAGCCGTGTATAGGTCGCCGAGACTCCGACGCGAGGAACCCGCGCGAGCTCGGCTTGCTTCGCCGACGACACGGCCAAATCGATCGAGGCGGCGGACCTCGCCACCGTCGGCGAGACCTTGCCCGCACGCGACGCCGCGGCGTCCGCCGTGAGCCCGCCCCGCGTGAACAGCGCGTCGAGATCCTTCTCGAACGACGCCATCGCTGCGCCTTCCTGCGCGGGAACAGGAGCGGGTTGCGCGTACGCAGAGGCAGACAACAGACCGGCGAGCACGCTCGCGATACCGATTCGCATGGCCGGGACGAAAGCACCAGACGTGCCACTCGGCAACCCATGAGGCTGACTGCGAACGCACCAGCGTAGGGGGCTTGGTGTCGGGCCGCCTTACAACCGAGCAGTCACGTTTCGTGACGGACATGGTCACGTTTCGAACCCGATCGCGCCAATTCTCCTCTGAAAGCCCATTAACAGTAGAGTTGCGGGCATGGGGTCGCAGGAAACGGTCGAGCGGGTGTTGGCTGGCACGTCGTTGGCAGCGCAGGCACCCGTGGCCGAGGATCAACGACCTGAATCCGCGTGGCAGGCGCAGCGCGATCAGTTCTTCCTCTCGGAAGCCCGTCGCTTCACCTTGATCACGATCGGGCTCGGCATGCTGGTGCAGGCAACGATCCTGTTCATCCTCTGGATGGCCGACTATCCGAGCTGGCGGATCTGCGCGCTCGGCGGCATCTACCTCGGCTTCGTCGCGATGCACCGCCTGATCCTCAACGCGACTACGGATCCTTCGCAGACCGCGAGCGCGTTCATCATGATGAACGTCGCGGCGCAGCTGTTCATCGTCGGCTCCGCCACGCTGACCGGTGGGGTCCACTCGCCGTTCATGCCGAACGCGGCCCTGCCCGCGTTGATCTCGCTGCTGTTCTTCGGCCCGCACGCGGTGTCGCGCTGGATCGCGCTCGGCAACGGGCTCCTCGTGATCGCGATGGTCGCACTGCCCACCGAGATCGTCGGCCCGCAACTGCCGACCGCGCACTACACGACCACGATCGTGATCGCGCTCGCGTGGAACCTCTACATGCTGCACCTCCTGGTCAGCAAGCTGTCGATGATCGCCAACCGCGCCGGCGAATCGATCTCGTGTCTCCGCGAGGAGCGGCTGAGCGATGCCGAGGCGCGGTTGCACCGGTTGCAATCGGTCGGCGCGAAGGTCGCCCACGAGCTCAAGAACCCGCTCGCCTCGATCAAGGGTCTGTGCCAGCTGGTCGCCCGCACGCCGGAGAGCGAGCGCACGCAGGAGCGGCTCGCGGTGGTGTCCTCGGAGATCAGCCGGATGGAGACCATCCTCCACGAGTACCTGTCGTTCTCGCGACCGCTCGAGGACATCATCCCCGAGCCGATCGATCTCTCGGCGTTGTCGCGCGACGTCCTCGATGTCCTCGACGGTCGCGCCCAGCAAGCCGGGGTGTCGCTGTCCCTCGAGGGTAAGGCCGCGGCGGTAGAAGGCGATCCGCGGCGTCTCAAGGAGGCGCTGATCAACCTGGTGATGAACGCGATCGAGGCCACGCCGAGCGGTGGTCTGGTGGCGCTCAAGATCCGGGATGCTGCCGAGTCCGCGATGCTCGAGGTTCGCGACAGCGGACGCGGCATCAAGCCCGAGGAGCTCGAGCGGCTCGGCACGTCGTTCTACACGACCCGTCCCGATGGCACCGGGCTCGGCGTGGTGCTCGCCCAGGGCGTGATCACGCAGCACGGCGGCTCGCTCGCGTACGTCTCCACCGTCGGCAAGGGCACCACGGCGACGATCACGTTGCCGTTCTCGCCCAAGCCCGCCGTCGAGGTCGTCAAACCCGAAGCGCAACCTGCCCTCGTCGAGGCGCGCGCGTGACGAGCGTCTTGCTCGTCGACGACGAGCCCGGCGTGTTGTTCACGCTCTCCGAGCTGGTCGTCGATCGCGGTCATCGCGCGATCACGGCGCGCAACGGCACCGAGGCGCTCGCGAAGCTCGACGATGCCGATGCGGTGGTGACCGACCTCTCGATGCCCGGCATGAGCGGGCTCGACCTGATCGCGCAGATCGCGCAGCGCGATCCGTCGCTCCCGGTGATCCTGTTGACCGCGCATGGCAACGAGCGCGTCGCGGTCCAGGCGATGCGGCAAGGCGCCTACGACTACATCGCGAAGCCGTTCGACATCGACGAGGTCGGCGTGATGATCGAGCGCGCGCTCGAGACCCGGCGGCTGCGCGTCGACAATCGCAAGTTCGCCGCCGAGCAGACGCTCGGGAAGCGGATCATCGGCGACTCCAAGCCGATGCGCCGCCTGCTCGAGGCCACGCAGCGGATCGCCTCGCGCGACGTCACCGTGCTGGTGCGCGGCGAGACCGGCACCGGCAAGGAGCTGTTCGCCGAGCTACTCCACGTGCAGTCGCCCCGCGCGACCAAGCCACTCGTCCGCTTCAACTGCGCCGCCCTCCCCGCGGAGCTCGCGGATGCCGAGCTGTTCGGCCACGTCCGCGGTGCCTTCACCGGCGCCACCGCGAACCGCGCCGGCTTCTTCTCGCAGGCCGACGGCGGCACGCTGATCCTCGACGAGGTCGGCGAGCTGCCGCCCGCGATCCAGGCGAAGCTGCTGCGCGCGCTCCAGGAAGGCGAGATCCAGCCGGTCGGCAGCGGGCGGATCGAGAAGGTCGATGTCCGCGTCGTCGCAGCGACCAATCGCGACCTCGCCGCCGACGTCAAGACCGGCGCGTTTCGCGAGGATCTGTACTACCGGCTCGCCGTCGTCGAGCTCGTGGTCCCACCACTGCGCGAGCGCAAGGAGGACGTCGCTCCCCTCGCGCACGAGTTCGCGCGCCGCTACGGTGATCGCTTCGGCCTCGGATCGGTGACGCTCGAGCCTGCACTGATCGAGGCGCTGACCCGCGCCGAGTGGCCGGGCAACGTGCGGCAACTCGAGAACACGATCGCGCGGCTCGCCGCGCTGTCGACGGGCGGCATGATCACGCTCTCCGACTACCAGTTCGCGAGCGGGGCACCGCAGACCGCCGAAGCTCCACCTCCCGTCGAAGCGGATCCCGGTGACGAGCACGCCGCGCCGATCGACGCGCGCCACGGTCCGTCGCTCAAGGAGCAGGTCGAGGCGTTCGAACGCGGGCTGGTCGCGCGCTCGCTCGAGAGCACCGGCGGCAATCAATCCGAGGCCGCGCGCCGGCTCGGCGTCTCGCGCGTCACGTTGATCGACAAGATGAAGAAGTACCACCTCGGCACCAAGCGGTGAGGGACGGCAACTACAGCGCGTTCGGCGAAGCCGGCGATGAAGTGCTCGCCGTGCTCAACGCGTTTGGCGACGCGCTCGCTGGCGATGGCGATCCACTCGCCGCGTTGCCCGACTCGGCGCGCGATGCAGGCGCCGCCGTGGTCCACGAGGTCCGCGCCTTCGAGGCCCGCGTCGGGCAGCGCACCGGGATCGCCGCCGAGCGGGTCGTGGCGTTCGGCCGGAAGATCGAGCTCGGTCATCGCGATCGCGTCGAGTTCGGCCCGCGCCACGGCGACGCGGCCGAGCGCGTCGCGCAGGTCCTCGCCGAGCTCATGCTCGCGCTCGGTGCCACCGACGTCAGTCCCCACGACTGAGCAGCAGGATCGAGCCGGATCGAGCAGTTCGATCGAGCAGCTCGATCGTGCAGTTCGGTCGTGCAGTTCGATCGAAGCAGTTCGATCGAGCCGGATCGAGCCGGATCGGGCAGTTCGATCGAGCAGTTCGACCGGTCAGTTCGTTCGCCTCGGAGGCGCCTGGCCTTAGCGACTGGTCACCGTTGCCGGCGTACGATGACGCGTGGATCTGCCGCCGACGTTACCGACCAGCGAGTCCGAGGGGGACCACTCCGGCGCCACCTACGGTCGCTTCGTTCCACTCGGGGTCCTCGGTCGCGGCGGCATGGGGGTGGTGCTGCGCGCGCGAGATCCGGAGCTCGATCGCGAGGTCGCGATCAAGGTCCTGACCTCGATGAGCGCCGACGCTGCCGTCCGGTTGCAGCGCGAGGCGCAGGCGATGGCGAAGCTGTCGCATCCGAACGTCGTCACCGTGTACGAGATCGGGCAGCTCGGCGACGGCCGGTTCCTCGCGATGGAGCTCGTCGAGGGCACCACGCTGCGGCAGTGGCTCGAGACCGCGCGGCCGTGGCGCGAGATCCTCACGGCGTTCCTCGCGTGCGGTCGCGGGCTCGCGGCCGCCCACGCCGCCGGCCTCGTGCACCGCGACTTCAAGCCGGAGAACGTGTTGATCGGAGCGGATGGCCGGCCGCGCGTCACCGACTTCGGGCTCGCCGGGATCGAGGCCTCGATCGCCGGCACGCCCGCGTACATGGCTCCCGAACAGTGGACCGGTAAGGAGGCCGACGCGCGCGCCGACGTGTTCGCGTTTTGCGTGGCGCTGTGGGAGGCCCTCTACAAGACGCGGCCGTTCGGCGATCCGGACGCAGTGCCGCCGACACGCAGCGGCAACGACGCCACCGACGAGGCGCTGCGCGAGCGCGTGCTCTCGGGCGAGATCCGCGAGCCTGGCGACCACCACGTCGACAGCTCGATCGAGATCGCGCTCCGTCGCGGCCTCGCGCGTGATCGCACCGAGCGCTGGCCGTCGATCAACGCGTTGCTCGCGGAGCTCGACCGCAAGCCGACGCGACGCTGGCCGTGGATCGCGGGTGGAGCGCTGGTCCTCGGAGGTGCGGTCGTTGCCCTCGTGCTGGCGTCGTCGTCGAGCGCCGAGATCGATCCCTGCCCCGATCCGGAGGGACAGCTCGCGAACGTGTGGGATGCCTCGGTCGCCTCCAAGGTGCACGCCGCGTTCACCGCCGCCGCGCCTGCGATGGCCGAGGATACGTTCGCCCGGGTCAGCGCTTGGATCGATGGCTATGCGAAGGAGTGGCGGGACGCCGGGATCGCCGCGTGTCGAGCCACGCACGTCGAGGGTACGCAGCCCCCGGAGCTCCTCGAGAGCCGGGTGGAGTGCTTGGACGTTCGCAGGAACGGCCTCTCGGTCCTCACCACGACCCTGCTCGGGGCCGACCGCGATGGGGTGGTGCGCGCCGTCGACAAGATCGGCGCCCTCGAGCCGATCAGCTCGTGCGCGGACAACGGGTATCTCGCGACCCACGTGCTGCCGCGAGATCCGGCGCTGCGCAAGAAGATCGTGGATCTCGAGTTCGAGATCGGGGAGTCGTACGTCTCGGACGGTCGCGTCTCGGCGACGGAGCGCCAGGCCAACGCGGAGAAGCTGATCGTCAAGGCACGCGCGCTCGGCCACCTCCCGACCACCATCCAGGCACTCGCCGAAGCGCAGGACGCCGCCTCCGATAACTCCGATCAGCGCACCAGCGAGAAGTACCTGCGCGAGCTCGCGCAGCTGTCCGCCGAGCTCCACGAAGATGGTCGCTCCGCGCGTGCGTGGATCGATCTGTCGCGCCTGCTCGTCGAGAACCGCCGGCTCGACGAAGCGAAGGTCCTCGAGCCGGTGGCCGAGGCCGCGGTCACGCGCGCGGGTTCGCCGGCCAAGCTCCGCTACGTGCAGCTCGCCACCGTCGGCATCCGCAAGCTGTACGAGCAGGACTATCCCGGCTCGGTGGTCTCGCTCGAAGCCGCGGTCAAGGCAGCCGATACCGACGAGCGCCGCGCGCCCGCTCAGCTGATGCTGTCGCAGGTCATCTACATGAAGGACGGCCCGGCGGCGGCGCTGCCACTCGCCGAGGCCAGCCTCGCGTTCGCCGAGAAGGCCTACGGGAAGTACCATCCGCAGACCGCGAAGGCGAAGCACCTGATCGCGCAGTACCTCACCGAGAACCGCGATCTGACCGAGGCGGCAAAGATCGAGAACGAGGTCGTCGCGATCCGCGTAGGGGTGTACGGCCCGGACCACCGCGAGGTCGCGATCGCCCTGCACGTGCTCGGCAACATCGAGAAGGCCCGCCGCAACTATCCCGAGGCTCGCAAGGCCTACGAACGCGCCGTCGCGATCCTCGACGCCGATCGCGGCACCTACGACGCCGGGCTCAGCCGAGGAGCGCTGGCGACGGTGATCGCCGACATCGACGGAATGGCCACCGCGCAGCCGATCTTCAAGCGTGCCCTCGCCGACCTCGCGAGTGGCGGCAAGGAGGAGGTCCAGTACCTCGCGACCGAGGTCGACTATGCGTACCACTTGATCGATGCCAAGCAGTGCGCCGACGCGACCCCACTCCTCGATCACGCGATCGAGGTCCTGCCGAAGGTCCGCATCCGTCAGCTCCCCCAGGTCCTCGAGGCCTCTGCGAGCTGCGATGTCCTGGCGAAGCGCGAAGTCGTCGCGCTGACCAAGCTCGAGCGCGCACGCACGCTGTGCACCGAGGCGCAGTGCCCGCCCGGCGTGGTCCCGATGATCGACTTCAAGCTCGGCCGCCTGCTGATCGAGCGCGGCACCGACCGAGCACGGGGCGGGACGCTCGTCGCCGGGGCGAAGGCTGCTGCGACCGCTGAAGACGACAAGGAACTGCTGTCCGATATCGAGCACTGGGAAAGGCTTCGGTTACGCTAGCGCGGTGGAGACCACACCGAGGGTGAGCAACCCTGGCTCGGCGGTCCGCGGCGACTTCATGCTCGTCGCCGGGCACGGGCAACTGCGCACGCAGCTCCTCGACAGAGACGAGCTCGTGATCGGGCGCGATCCGAAGTGTGATGTCGTGATCGATCACGCGGCACTCTCGCGGCGCCACGCGGTGCTCCGCCTCGGCCCGCCGACGACGATCCAGGATCTCGGCTCCACCAACGGCGTGCGCGTCACCGGCAAAATCACCAAGGGTGGCGACCCGATCGTGCTCGAACCTGGCGAGACGTTTCACATCGGCGGGTTCTCGTTCAACCTCGTCGGCCGCGCGCAGACCTACACGTCCCTCAGCTCGTCCGGGCTGGAGAAAGACAAGCTACGCGTCGACGATCCCACCCCCACCGGCGTGCCGGGGTTCGTTCGCGAGGTCGCGAACAGCGCGACCAGCGTGCTGATCCAGGGCGAGTCCGGCGTCGGCAAGGACGTCCTCGCGGAGACGCTGCACGCGCTGTCGGGACGCACCGGCGACCTGGCGCGGATCAACTGCGCTGCCCTCGCCGAGCAGCTGATCGAGAGCGAGCTGTTCGGCTACGAGAAGGGGGCGTTCACCGGTGCGCTGACCCACAAGGTTGGGCTGCTCGAGTCGGTCCAGGGCGGCACGGTGTTCCTCGACGAGATCGGCGAGCTCTCGCTCGGCACCCAGGCGAAGTTGCTGCGGGCGATCGAGGCGCGCGAGATCCTGCGGCTCGGCTCGACCAAGCCGATCTCGATCGACGTCCGGTTCGTCGCGGCCACCAACCGCGATCTCCCGGCCGAGGTGGCGGCGAAGCGGTTTCGCCAGGACCTCTACTTCCGGCTCGACGGCATCACGCTCGTCATCCCGCCGCTGCGCGAGCGCCGCGATCGCATCCCCACCCTCGCCCTCCGCTTCTTCGACGCCGCGAACAAGACCGCCTCGCGGCTCGCGCCCGCGGTGTTCGCGGCGCTCCACGCGCACGACTGGCCGGGCAACGTGCGCGAGCTCAAGGCGGTGATCGAGCGCGGCCTGCTGCTCGCGCGAGGCGGCGAGCTCGGCGTGCAACACCTCGCGTTCTCGCCACGCGTCGACGCGCCGAAGCCCAGATCGGCTCCGGTGATCACGCCGAACATCGATCCACCTCCCGACCACGACGAGCGCGCCCTCGCGCACCTGACGCCCGAGGAGCACGCGCAGCGCCGCGAGCTGATCGCCGCCCTCGAGGAGTGCTCGGGCAATCAGACCCGCGCGGCCAAGCTCCTCGGGATCTCGCGGACAACGATGGTGAACCGGCTCAAGCTGTTCCGGATCTCGCGTCCGCGCGGCTGATCATTCCCGACGAAACTCCATCGTCCAGTTGATCTCCCAGCTCACACCGTCGTCGAGCGACATCGCCTGCTCCCATCGCGGGTGGTCGGTCGTCGTGTCGAGCCAATGAAAGCGCACGCGGATGGGTGTGCCGTTCAACGTGTCCTCGGCGTAGAACACGCCAACCCCGTGCTCGAACCGGCCCACCACCGGAACATCGAGTGCGTGGGGGCTGCGACCGTCGAGCCACCAGATGGCCCAGGTCGCCGTCGCCGAGTCATAGGAGCGAAGCGCGACGGCGCGATAGGTGCCGGTCGAGATATCGAGGCAGTTGTCCTCGAGATTGCCGTTGCCGCCGAGGATCAACCGCATCTCGCTGGTGCCGGCAAACTCCTCCCAGTCCGTGCAGCCGACGAGACGGTCCTTCAAGCGGCGGTGCGCGACCCGCCAGCGGCCCTGCTGAAAATCAAAGTCCTCGCGTGGCATATCGGCATCAGTTATCGCGCTGACAAGCGTCACGGGAAATAGAACCGCTCTGCAAACCCTAGCGGCACGCCGCACCAGACGGCGCCCACCCGAAACATGCTACGCACGGGGCCATGGAGCGCATCGTTCATCTCACCAACGGTGACCACACCGCCGACACCCTCTCCCTCGCCGACCTCCCAGGCGAGATTCGCGTGTGGGCCGACGCGCTCGATCAAGGCCCCGTCCTCCCCGTCTCCGACGCCGAGCACTACAAGCTCCGCACCGACTACCACGCGGCGCGCGGCGGTGGTCCGAGCGTCGCCGACTACGACCGCGCGCTCGACGAAGCCGCCGGTGCCGAGGAGCTGATCCTCTGGTACGAGCACGACCTGTTCGACCAGCTCGCGCTCTGCCGCATCCTGTCGCGCCTCGCGCGCCGCGGCCTGCCGCAAACCCTCACGATCGTCTCGATCGATCGCCACCCCGAGATCCCCAATTTCCTCGGCCTCGGCCAGCTCAAGTCCGAGCAACTCGCGGAGCTGTGGCCGCGCCGTGCCCCGCTCTCGCGCGACGCGATCGACGAAGCGATCACCACCTGGATCGCCATCACCGCCGCCGATCCGCGCGCGCTGCCGTTCCTCACCCGCCGCGTCAAGGCGCTGCCGTTCCTCGCCGGTGCGATCGAGCGCCACCTCGAGGAGTACCCCGATCCGCAGTCCGGCCTGTCGCGCACCGAGCGCCAGCTGCTCGCCGCGGTCGCACGCGGGGTCGCCACCGGCCCGGAGCTGATGACGACGGTGCAGGCGATCGACCCGCGCTACCCGATCACCGACGCGCTGCTCGTCGAGACCCTGCAGACCTTCGTCAAGATCGGCTTCGTCGAGGGCGTGCCACCCGGCAACGCCTTCAAGGAGATCAAGGCGTCGATCACCGCGCTCGGCCGGCAGGCGCTCGCGGGTGCGATCGATCGCGTGCACGAGGTCGGCATCGACACCTGGCGCGGTGGCGTGCACCTCACCGGTCGTGGGCCGGTGTGGCGCTGGGACTCCGCGTCGCGCAAGCTCGCCGAGCGCTGATCACCAGTCGCGCATGTCCTCGCTCCGCGTCGGGTGGCGACGTCGGAGAACACCCTTCCCCACACTCGCAGCTCGTGGCTCATTTGTCGGTCATCTCGATCGCGGGGGACCAGCCGTCGCCGGGCGGTGCCGCGAGCAGTTGCTTGCAGCGCTCGCGATACAGCTCGGCCGTGTGATCCGCGCGCAGCTCGGCGCACTTCGCGAAGTCCGTCAGGGCGACGGCGAAATTCTTCGCGGCGTAGTGATTCCACGCCGCGTTGAACCGATCGAGAAACGCGCGCTGCTCGGCAGTGACGTCCTTCGCCGTCGCGACCAGCTCGTGCACGCGGACGGCGCCCTGCCGCCCCTTGACCACGATCTCGCCGAGGATCCGCGACGCGAACTCGCCCTTGGTCTTGGATAGTGTGGCATTGCTGACGAGGATCGACGTCTCGAAGAACTTGTTCGTCCCCTCGAGGCGGCTGGCGAGGTTCACGTCATCGCCGATCACCGTGTAGCTGAGGCGCTCCTCGAACCCGATGTTGCCGACGACCACCTCGCCGGTATGAATGCCGATGCGCGCGTGGATCGCCGGAAACCCGTCGGCCTCCCACGCCGCGCGCTCGCGCTTCAGCATCTCGAGACAGCCAAGCGCCGCGCGACACGCCTGGATCTCGTGATCCTCGACGGGCTTCGGCGCCCCCCAGAAGCCCATCACGGCGTCGCCGATGTACTTGTCGATCGTGCACTGATGCTCGACCAGCACGCGGCTCATGCCGGCGAGGTAGCGCTCGAGCAAGCGCACGACCTGCTCGGGACTCAGCTTCTCGGACACCGAGGTAAACCCGGCGATGTCGGAGAACAGGACGGTCAACGTCTCGCGGCGCGCGCCCAGCGTGGCCTCGCGATTCGACCGAATCAACTCGGCGACCACGTCCGCGGGCACGTACTTCCGGAACGACGCGAGCCCGTGCTTCATGTTGACCACCGCATCGCCGATGTTCGCGACCTCTCGAATCTTCGACTGGATCGCGAACGGCTGCGACAGATCGAGCGTGCGCAGCCTCGCGAGCTCGCGCTCGACGTGCACGAGAGGCCTCGCGATCCGGCCCGAAAACCACACCCCGAACAGCACGCCGGCGGTGCCGATGATCACGCAGCCGATGATGATGGCCCACGACTGCGCGTAGCGCGCCTCCTCGAGCCGATCGACGTCGATGTCGATGCCGACCACGCCGTCCTGGCCATCCTTGCTGCGGATCGGTGCGGTGCCCGTCAGCCACGCGCCCCACTTGTCGCGCACGAGCTCCGGCTCGAGATACACGCCCGGCTCGGTGTAGTGCGCGAGCTGATCTTGGGTGACCTCGAGGTAATCGGTGTCGATCGGATTCTTGGCATCCGGATCAGCGATGAAGTGGATGCGATCGCCGACGCGGCGCTGGGTATAGATGAAGCGAATCGCCGGACTGCGCGCCTTCACCGCCTCGAGCCACGCCACGATCTTGGTGTGCGCCGGCGAACCGCGATCGGCCTCGCTGCGAAGCGCCGCATGCAGATCTCCGTCGAGGCAGGCGGCGGTGACGCCGAGCAAGTCGCTCAACCGATCGCGCGCGTCCGCCTCGACGAGGCCGCTCATGCGCCGATACGCCGCGAGCCCGAGGGCGATGGTCGTCACGATCGCCGCTGCGCCGAACGCGAGTGCAAGGCTAGCTCTCAGCGATCGCTTCCTCACACCACTCCACCGCGGAGACGAACTTCGCGGTTCCTCATGTCCCTACAACAGACGGTACAACGTGGGGAGCTCCAAGACGATCCCGTTCCCGAGCGCGAATGTGCCCTCGTTCTCGAGGATGCGTAGCGTCCACGTGCCATCCGGTAGTCGATGGTAGTGCTCGACCCGGCGCCGCGTGCTGGCGACCATCACATAGTCGACGAGCGTCGGGATTGCCTGGTACGCCAGCCACTTGTCGCCGCGATCATGACTCTCGGTGGAGGCGGACAGCACCTCGACGATCAACTCCACGTTGACGAGCGACCGCGGCTGCGGATCGGCGTAGATCGGATCGGCGCACGTCATCGCGACATCCGGGTAGAAGTACTCTCCAAGGCTCTCGACGAGCACGCGTTGATCGCTGTTGTAGACCCGGCACGCTCGTTCGGCGCGCCCTGCGACGAGCGCATCGCGAACGTTCCCCGCGATCAGGTTGTGCTCGGGCTCCGCCCCGGTCATCCCGATGATGTCCCCGCCGAAGTACTCGTGCTTGGTCTCGGCGACGGCCTCGAGAGCGAGGTACTCGGTGACCGTGAAGCGCGCCGGACCAGCAACGGCCATGGCGCCTATTGTGGCACCGAACAGGATGGATGGGCGGCGGTCGACCCGGACCGCTCAAGCGACCGCGAGGGCGGGCTCGAGCGCTTCAAGCTCGGCGTCCATCGTGCCGGTCACCATCTTCTTCCACATCCGCAGGTCGCCACGCAGCGACCACACGAACTGCTTCGGCCCGAGCCACGACGCCGGCTTGTTCTTCTCGAAAACGAAGTGGCCGACCCACGCGAAGCCGTAGCCAGCGACGGGTGCCGCGAGTAGTGCCGGCGGATAGAACGGCGCGGCCGCCACGCAGCCCATCGCGATCGTCGTGCCGACGAAGTGGAGGCGACGGCACGTCTTGTCCTTGTGCTGCGAGACGTAGAACGGCCAGAACTCTTCGAAGCTCTCAGGGACTTCAGCGCTCATGGCGGCGACTTTGCCGTCATCACCCACCCGCTGTCGATACGATAGTTACGGACGTCGGCGGCCGCGGCTGTCGATCTGGTAGTGCTGGTCTCCATCCCCACCGATGCCGTCCAGGTTGAAGGCATCTTCACTTCCGTAGTCCGCACCGCCGAACGCGCTCGCCGTCGCGGGCGTCAAGTGGACGATCAAGGACTCCTCGCGGAACTTGCCGCGAAAGCCGCCACGCACCGGCTTGAACGACCCGTGGAGTTCCTGCTGGCAGTCGCCATCGGGGCAGTACATCTCGCCGCTGAACGAGAAGCCGTCATGCGCGTTCGGCTTGACGAGGCCCCGGATCCGCTGCGACCCACTGAGCTTGGCGAGTACGAATTCGCCGTCGACCTTTTTGATCATGCACGGGTACTTTGGGTACTCGTAGCCGTCCTCGTCAATCGAGCACCAGTACGAGCCACTCAAGTCCGGCCCGTTCTCGACCACCGGCTGAGCCGTAGCAGTCGAGGCTGGCACCGGGCCAGCGGTCCAACATGCACTGAGTGCAAGAAGGAGAGCCAAAACAGGACGCACGATCATCACCTCAGCCTGTCGGGGGCACTGGATTGCAACTGTCGCCGCTGTGTGCTGATCCCCTCGAGGCCACGGCCCAGGGCAACCAGGGCATCAACCCGCAAGCGTACTTCCCCTACAGCGAATTGATCCAGGCAGTGATGGTCGCATCGCCCACAGGGTCAGGTGTCTCCACCGAGATCTTGGGCATCCTCGCGTTGTCGGTGGTCTTCATACGCTGGAGTAATCCAGAGTTGGCTGGATCGTTGGGGACGATAAGGAATGGGTATGTGACCGTATCGATGATCAAGAGCTGGTCAGGGCACCCGTTGTCGACGCGACCGTCACCGTCGTTGTCGAGGTTGTCACCGCAGGAGTCACCAGGCTGCTTTACAACGCTCTTGAAGGTCGGTGTCAGCGGCACCGTCGCCAGGTGGGCAACTTCGAACGCGAGCTCGATATCCACCACCGCATGCGTCGGCGCAGACGGGTTATGACAATGACCGCAGTTCGCGTGGAGATAACCAAGCGCGTTCTTGTCGGTCTGAGTTCCCGGCAGCACGAATCGAGCGCCCGGGCCTCCAAGACTTGGTGGGTTCGTCAACTTGTCGTCGCTGATCAGATCCTCAAGACCGAACGGCAACGCACTGTCATCCAATTGAATTGCCTGGAAGCCAAGGACGCGGCTGGGTCTGAAGCTCTCATGACAGTCTTTGCATGAACCACGATCTGGAACGTCGTGTGTCGTGTTGTTGGCATCGACCGCACCGCTGGGCGCAAGCGTCGCCGCATCCTGTGTTTGGTTCCAAACGTACGCGTTGTACAGCCAGGCGTTCGGAGCGTTGTCATCCTCGAGAACCTTGGTGATAAAGCGCGTTTCGACTCGAACTCCGTTTTGCGAGAATTCTTTCCAGAATTTGGTTCCAACCGGGAACACCCAGCGATCCATGTCGCTGGTATCGATCTGCGTGCCCGCGGGCAACAGAAACCATCGGCGCTTCGCAGCGCCATCGTCATAGAGTGCGAAGCGGGGAGCGTATTCAGTGATCCCAGCGTTGATCGTCTGGCACCCCGAGTCATCGCATAGCCCGGTGCCTTGGATCTCGGCGAGTGGGTTTGCATCCGGCGTAGTGTCCACAGCCTGGTCTAGCTCCGTTGTGGAATCGCGCACCGATGCGTCCGGTGTTTGTGAGATGCGATTGTCGCCGCAAGCGATAATTGCCACAAACGAAATCATCCACCGCGACATGGGTACCCGGAACATGCTCGACGGCGCCAAACGGGAAGTCCGAAACGACAAACGACAAGACACGAAGCCTGCCGTCACCACCCCGTCACAGATCGAAAAATTACTCGACAGTGAAAGTCACGTATCCAGCATCGCCACCATGCAAATGACATCCCAAGCGGCCCGATGAGCCAGGCGCTGCCGCGAGCGTTGGCTGCATATAGGTGCCATTTGGGAGGCCGATGTTCGGGCTGTTGTTATTCCCGTTCTCGTTCTCGTGGTTGAAGATGCCATCGCCGTGAGTGATGTGCTGGACGGTGTCGACGTTGTGATAAGCGACGGTTGCGCCACGCTTCAACGCAACGGTTGAGAGTTGAGTGCCGGACTGAATCGGGTGCTTCGCAACGTCAGATCCGGTCGCCGCCGCGTAATCTACCTCGTAGATCGCCGCGATCGCGACCGTCGTGCTGAGGTTGTGATTTCCGCCGGTAGAGGTGACGTCGAGCTTGAGTTTGGCGTTGAGTGCCGCACCGGTCGCATTCGAAGGAATGCTGACCGTGTACTCGGTGGGGACGACCTGCCCGTCCGTGAGGCTGACGCTCGCTGGACCCGTGACTGTCAGCGCTGGAAGCGGGACATCCGCTTCGTCAACCACCGTGGCGATGACGGTAGCAGCGCCATCGAACGCAGCGCTCGTCAAGGTCAAGGTCACGCTCTCGGTGCGCCCCAACTGAGTCGGGACGTTCGTTTTGTCGACCGCTGCCAAAACGCGAGGCTCGGCGGGGTCGAAGGTACAAGCCGGCGTACAGCCTTCCCCACCATCACAGTCCTCGCCGGTGTCGATTGCGCCGTTGCCGCAGGTTTCAGGGATGTCATCGTCTCCCCCACCACCGGTGATATTCCCGGCACAGGCGACAAGGGACAGGCCCAAAAGCGATGCGAGGACGGAGATGCGCATGGTGTTGCGCAACGATACAACACTTGTGCCCAAGCTAAGTTAGCGAACCTTGTGGGACCGTCATCTCCACTCCTGGGGGTCTACACCCCAACAGGTGCCCACAGACCCAGGGGATCGTCGGGTTTCTCGTGTCCTCAGGGCCGCTTGAACAGCTTTTTCAGGTACGAGCTGGCCGTACCTGTAGCCGCCGAAAACACGTTCGGCCCCTTCACGCGCGAGGAGATCTTCGAGCCGAGGAAGTAGACCGCTCCGCACCACGCGATGACGAGCGCATAGATCGCCAGGCTGAGGCCTGGAATCGGGATGAACTGTGCCGCGAGCAGCGCTGCGACGGTGACGATGGCCGAAATGATTCCAGCCCGCATCCCGAGGTACCAGGCGGTCAACAGGCCAACGATCAGGGCGGGCACCATTGAGACTAGGCTAGCACGGTCGATCGGGTGCTGCGATTTGTCACCGGTGGCGTTGGTCCCAGCTTTTCGGGTGGGTTTTAGATAAGAGTTAGCAACCCACGGGGTTGGAGGTCGAAGTTGCCCGCCATGCGTATCGTCTTGGCTCTCGCGATCACCCTGATCGCCTGCACGAAACAGAACCCGAACCTTTGCTGCGTCGACGAGGCGGACTGCGCCAACGTCGGACTGGAGGAGACGAAGGGTTGCGACGACGGGCTTCTCTGTCGCGGCAATCAATGCATTGCGGAGGTCTGCGCATCCTCCGCCGAGTGCGATGCCGATGCGCCGTTCTGCGTCTTCGTGCCGGACGGACGCTGCCAGATGACCTGCACCGAGGACGCGCAATGCTCGGGCTTCGGAGATGAGCCCGAGCGCACCTTCTGTGAAACAGGTGGATGCGTTGAATGCCGTCAGGGGATGGCTGACTGTAGCGGTGCTACTCCGGTTTGCGGTGCTGAGGGCCGATGCGTTGGCTGCACGCGCAACGACCAATGCGAGTCGGGCGTCTGCGTCGACGACGGGACCTGCGCCGACGAGTCTGAGATCGGCCACGTCTCACCTACCGGGATTCCCACCAATGACTGCTCCGCGACCATGCCGTGTCAGACCGTCGAGAATGCGTTGGCGGTCGCTCCGAATCGTCCATTCATCCTGATCGAGTCTGGAACCTACACGACCAACGCAACGATTCAACTCCGAGGGACCCGTCGCATCATCGGCCGCGGTCCCACCCGACCGCTGCTTCGTCGTTCGACCAATGGACCGATCGTCACGCTTTCCAATGTTGGCGTCGCATCCAATGTCGGGCTCGAGTTTCTCGACATCGGCGGTGCGGTTGGGCCAACGCTCGAGAACGATACCGGCGGACACGGCATCCTCTGCCCCGTCGACGCCAACGCTACGATCTCGGTCGTCGAAAGCGTCATTCGCCAGAACCAGTCCAATGGTGTGCGCGTTCGCCAGTGCACGCTCAAGGTCTCGAGATCTGAGTTCAAGCAAAATGGTGTTGGCATCGCGTCGACTGACTCCACCGTCACCGTCGATTCCAGTCAGTTCACGTCGAACACGGGCGGCTTGAACCTCGACGCCGGCAACTACGTAGTCACCAACAATTTCGTCACGCGCAACCTCGGAAACGGCATCGAGGTATTCCTATTCGCGGGCGAGGCCCCGAAGCTCGAGTTCAATACGGTCGTCGACAACGGTGGCGCTGGCTTCTCTTGTAGCGGCAGTTCCACACCGATGGCGAACAACATCGTCGCCCGTAACGGCGCCGGGGGTGCCGGAAGCTGCACGTTCCCGACTTCGGTGATCATCGCCAGCGACATTTCACCGTTGAAGTTCGTGTCACCCGATGTGACGCCGTTCGACTACCACATCCAGTCTGGCAGCATCGCCATCGATGCGGCGGTCCGGACGGTGGTCCGTGACTTCGACGGTGACGTGCGAAGCGGCGACACCGCCGACATCGGCGCCGACGAACTCCCATAACAACTATCAACTGACGAGGGCGAAGGGAGCGTTATGCGATACATGTTGCTGTTGCTGTTCGTCGTGGGGTGCACGAAACAGAACCCGAACCTCTGCTGCACCGACGAAGTGGACTGCGCGAACGTCGGCCTCGAGGAGGTGAAGGGATGTAACGAAGGCCTCCTCTGCCGTGGCAATCAGTGCATCGCGGAGGTTTGCGGGGGCTCGGAGGAGTGCGATGCCGATGCACCGTACTGCATTGCGCCACCGGATGGCCGATGTCAGCAGTCATGCACCGACGACGGTGAGTGCCCTGGAGCAGGCGAATCAGCTACGAGCCTGTTCTGCGAAGCCGGGACATGCGTCGAGTGCCGCACGAACGAGCAGTGCGGAACAGCAACTCCAGTTTGCGATGCTGGAGCGTGTCGAGCGTGTCTCAGGAATGACGAGTGCGCTTCTGGGATCTGTGGCCGTGAAGGCGCGTGCGTCTTGGAAACCGCGATCTCCTACGCAAGTCCGGGTGGCTCGGCGGTTTCGAACTGCACACCAAACGAGCCGTGCACCCTCACGCGGGCTTTAAATGTTGCGAACGAATTTGTTCTTCTGCGGCCTGGCACGTACCAGCAGACTCAGCCACTCACGGTGGCTGGTCGCCGTTCCCTCGTCGGTGAAGGGAACAACCGCCCAACGATCCAGAACACACTCACCGGGCCAGTCTTCAAGCTGTCGTTCGCCGCAGACGTTACGATGGAGAACATCGAAATCTTCGGGGCAACAACGGGTGCAAACGGAACTGGTCACGGAGTCGAGGTCGCAGGAGGCAGCGTCAAGTTGAGCGTCACGAACTCGATGTTTCGAAACAACGAGGCGTCGGGCATCGAAGCCGGTCAAGCTAACGTCGAGGCTTTCGACTCCGTCTTCACGGGAAACGGCGCCGGGGTGAGGAGCTCGAGTGGTCGAGGAACCTTCGAACGATGTGCAGTGATAGCCAACTCGAACGGCCTGAACCTGGACGCCGAGGTGTTCGTGGTTCGCAATAACTTCATCGCCCGCAACACCAACAAAGGCTTGGAGATCTTCCCATCGGCCCCCGGCAACATCGTCGAGTTCAACACCATCGTCGACAACTCAGTTGGCGTGAGTTGTATTTTTAGCAACGGCCTACCGGAGACACCGTTCCCGAACAACCTGATCGTTCGTAACGGCGTCAACACGACGGGGGGCACGATCTGCACCTATCCCAACAGCATCATCACCAATGTGGTCGCCGATGTCAGGTTCGTATCGCCTGATACGGCGCCGTTCGACTACCACATCCAGGATGGAAGTATCGCCATCGGTGGAGCGGGTACGACCACCCTAATGCTCGACTTCGACGGGGACCCTCGCCCGATGACGGGCGCCGACGTCGGCGCCGACGAGCTTCCGTAGGTAACTACTCGAGGCGTTCGCGACACGGGTAGTCGCACGCCTTGCGGTGCGTGCAGTCGTAGGCACAGCCCGCCGCCAGCGCGAACAGCGTCAGGATCTCGTCGGAGCGCCCCTCGGGCACCGCCTTGCGCGCCGCGCGCGTCGCTGCAATCAGGTCGCTCGCGTACGGCGTCTCGATGAAGCCGAGCCGGAACAGCGTGTCGCGCACGATCCGGTGCGGCGTGATCGTGAAGTCGCCGAGGTCGTCGTAGCGGATCACGCCGAGCTTGCCGAGCAGGTCCATCATCCAGAACAGCTCGGCGCGGAACAGCCCACGACCGAGCGCGGCCTCGAGCGACGCGAAAGCTTCGGCCGCCGAGGCACGACCCTCGAGCTGCGAGGCGAGCTCGGGCACCTCGGCACAGCGGCGCGCCGCGAGGGACGCGAGCATCAGCGCACGCGCATCGACCTGCGCAGGCAGGTTCTCGGGAACGGTGCCCTGGTAGAGGTCACCGAGCACGCCGGCCTTGTCGAGCGCCGAGAACGACGCGATCACGGAGGCGCGATCGCGATCGAGGCGGAACGCCAGGGCCGCGGCGACGGCGGTGCGGTAGACGACTTCGTCGGCACCTTCGACCCACGCCTCGGCGTCGAGCCCGAAGTCGGACGGCTGATACGTCGTGGTCTGCTGGCTGCCGACCTCGCCCCACCAGGAGGCGATCCGCGCCGTGGTCTCGCCGCGGATGTCGTCGGTGAAGCCCTGGACGAAGCGCGACGTGGGGATCACGCGATCGCGGTTCCGCGGCGTCGCGATGCCGTCGGCGGAGAGGTGGCGCAGCGGCGCCGGCAGCGGCGAGCCGGAAGGCGCGGCGGCGGTGACCGGGATCGAGGATTCCGGCGCGGCCTCGACGGGTGCGGCTTCTTCCTCGACGACGTTCGGGATCACCGGATCCGGCTCGGGCTTGTCCTCGGCGAGGAACTCCTCGACGTCGAGCTGCGCGGCGAGACCGTTGTACTTCTCGGCGCGCGGACCGGCGGTGACCGCGACGCCGAGCGTGCGCAGCAGGCCGGCACCGAGCGCGATCTGGAACCAGATCTCGAGCGCCGGGCGCGACGGCAGCACGCCCGTATAGGCGGCGGAGGCGAGGTGCTTGTAGATCTCGTCCTTGTGGTACGCGCGCTGCGCGACGAGATCGAGGACGGTCTTGCCGAGCAACGGGTTGAGCTCCCAGACGCGATCGAGGATCGCCGTCGAGGTGTCGTCGTCGCTGGTGCAGGCCCCGAGCGTCTGCATGAAGGGCGTCGGCGTGATGGTGGCACCACCGACGCCGAGGAAGCGCAGCAGCACCACGGGCCGATCGCGTTCCCACAACTTCGCGGTGCGCAGCCTCGAGCGGAAGTCGCGGAACGGCTCGCCCTTCGTGGGCGTCTCCTTGCAGACCCGGACCAGCGCGACGAGTGCGTTGTGCGTGTTCTGGCCGATCGGTGGAAGGTCTACGACCTGAGGCATCGGCGACGAGTGTACAGCCGCAGCTCGAGAACGTGTGGCGAGCGCGCGTTCGCTAGCCGCGGATCACGATGTGATGATCGTCGGAGGCGTGGCGCCAGTCGCCGCCCCACTCGAAGCCGAGCTCGTCGAACGCGGCCACCACCGGACCGGGCCGCACGATCATGCCGGGCCGGAGGTTCGCGCGATCGGCGTACGCCTGCCCCGCCGGCGGCACCAGCTTGTGCGGTTGCCGCCACGGGTTCTCGACCGGGTTGAGGTCGATCGCGCGCCCGAGCGCGTGCTGCGACAGCGTGCTCGAGCCAGCGACCACGCGAAAGTTGAACGCCGACGAGTTGTCGGCCTCCATCGACGCATCATCCGACGCGCCGTAGTCGTCGACGAGACATGCCTGCCGGATCGGAAACCCGAGCTGCCAGAGCCGCCGGAACAGCTCGATCGATGGTGCTGCGATCGCCGCCGCGATCACGAATTCGCCCTGCCCCACACCACCGTCGAACGTCACGTGATCGATCCGCAGATAGGCGAGCGCATCCCAGCGCGGGCAGCGCTCGTCGTCGCCGCGCCACGAGCACCCGTCCATCCGTGCGCGAACGCTCGCGGAGACGGCCGCGAGCTCGTGCGCGAACGAGCGTGTCGGTGGGGTCAGTAGTGCCGTCAACGTGCAACTCGAAGGTGTGTGTCTGACCCGGCCTATTCGGTGGGAGCCGGCTCGAGCTCGGGCTTCGGTTCGGGTGATTTCGGGGCGGGCTTCGGTTCGGGTGATTTCGGAGCGACCACCGGCGGCTTCGGCTGCGCAGGCTTCGCCGCATCCGTCGCCGCGTCGGTCTTGGACTCGGGCGCACTCGCCGGCGGCTTGGGCTGTGCGGCTTTCGCGGCATCCGTCGCCGCGTCGGTCTTGGACTCGGGCGGCGCGTTCGCCGGCAACTTCGCGAGCGCGGCGGAGCGGCGCATCGCGTAGACCGAGAACTGTGATTGCGGATAGGCGGTCGCGAACTTGTCGTACTCGGTGCGCGCGCGGGCATACGCGCCGCTGCGATCGAGCGCCGACGCGAGCTGGAAGCGCGCGTCCTCGTGCTCGACGTCGCCATCGAGGGCGGCCTGCAGGTACGCGATCGCCTTGTCGAGCGCGTTTGTCTTCGCGTAGGCGATACCGAGGAAGTAGCGCATCGCCGCCGCGCGCGCACCCGAGGGCTCGCCGACCAGCGCGGCCTCGAGCGGCGCGATCACGTCGCCGTAGCGCCCCGCCTTGAACGACGCGGTCGCCGCCTTGAGCGCCGCATCGACCTCCTGGATCTGGGTCTCGTGCGCACGTGCCGCTAGCACCGCGCGCTCGGTTCGCGACAGCCGGAGCTCGCGCAGGGCTGCGAGCTTTCCCGTCGCCTCGCTCCGCTTGCCGGCCTCGAGCAACTGGAACACCTCCCACGCCGCGGTGTCCGCGTGCTCGCGCGCGGTGGCCTTGATGGCGAGATCGTCGGCGCGCCGGGTCGCGGTATCGCGCTCCTTGTCGGCGTGCTCCCGCGCCTCGACCAGCTCGTTGGCACGGCTGCTATAGAGGACGTAGAAGCCGATCCCGAGCAGCACCGTGTAGATCAGGTAGGCGACGAACGAGTTGAGGTTGAGCCGCTTGGTCCGGGCCCGCTGGTGCTCCACCAGCGCCGCGATCGACTCGGTCAACTGGCTGACTTGTTGCTGGGTCTTGCGCCCAAGGGACGTCTGGTCATCGAGCCGCCGGCGCAGGCCCTCGAGGAGCGCCCAGCCATCGTCGCCACCCCGATTCGGGTAGGTGGCGGGCTCGGACTCGACGGACTCGTCGGTTTGCGGGCGCGGGGCAGCGGTCACGGGCACGTTGTTCCCCCGGAACTGCCGAGAGATCAAGCTCTGGTTCCATAGCTTCCAGGTTTGGGCGGCCCCTGGTACAGTCCCCCCGCTTGGGGCTTACCCTCTCGCTGTTTAAGGATCGACCCGCGCGATGACATTGCTCTACGACTGGCTCAAGAAAGCTGCGAAAGCCCAGGGCAATAACAAGGCGGTCGTCTATCGCGACAACTACCTCTCGTGGCGAGGCCTGCTCCATCGCGTCGACCGGCGCGCCCAGGAGTTCAAGAGCATGGGGATCAAGGAGGGTGCGTGGGTCGGGCTGATGCTCGGCAACGTCCCCGACTTCGTGATCCTCGCGCTCGCGCTGTCGAAGCTCGATGCGGCCATCGTCCCCATCGATCCCACCACCGGTGGTCGCGAGCTCGAGCTGATCCTCGCCGCCGCGCCGTTGCGCGCCCTGGTCACCCGCCCGCGCGGCAGCGAAGGCAGCATCTCCGCGAACGGCACCAGCGCGCCGGTTCCCCCGAGCACGTTGCCGCGGTCGCGCGTCGCCCGGCCCACCGCGCCGCCGCCACGCGAGTCGCTGCCGCAGGCTGTTGCCCCCGGCGCGGATGCCGCCGAGGTTCGTCGTCGTCTCCAGGGCACGCTGCTGACCTGTAGCGTCTACAAGCGCGAGCCACCGGATCACGGCGTCGAGCCGATCGCCGTGCTGTTCACCGCCGATTCGCTCGGCGATCCGAAGGGCGTGCTGCGCACCGACAAGAATTCCATCGCTGCGGTCGATCACGCGATCGCGGCACTGTCGCTCGACGTCAAGACCAAGATCCTGGTCTCGGTGCCGCTGTTCCACGCCTATGGCTGGGACCTCGGCTTCCTCCCGATCCTCAAGCTCGGCGCCACGATGTTCCTCGAGGAGGAGATCAGCGCGCGCCGGATCGGCAAGCTGCTCCGCGACCACGAGATCGACGTGTTGCCCGGCACCCCGCCGATGTACGCCGAGCTGTCGAGGCTGCCCACGGCCAAGAAGCTCGAGGTCAAGTCGCCGCGCTTTCTATCCGCGGGCTCGCGGCTCGATCAGGGCGTCGCCGACGAATTCTTCGCGAAGTACGGCGTCCACTTGCTGTCCTGCTACCACTCGACGGAAGCCGCCACGGTCGCGCTCGAGGACACCGGCAAGCAACCCACCACGGTGGGCAAGCCGATCACGAACGTCGATGTCCGGATCACCACACCCGACGGCAAGCCGGCCGCCGCGGGCAAGGACGGCCTGATCTGGGTGAAGAGCAAGACGCTGTCGCCCAAGTCGATCGGTCCGTTCGATGACGAGAAGCAGGTGCCCACCGCGCGCGCCTCCGGCATGGTGCCGATCGGCAGCATCGACAAGCAGGGGTGGTTGCGCACCGGCGATCTCGGCAAGCTCGACAAGTCGGGCCGCCTCCAGCTCACCGGTCGTGAAGACGACGTCGTCAAGGTCGACGGGAAACGCGTCGCGCTCGGCGAGGTCGAGGGCTGCCTCGAAGCGTTCCCGAAGATCAAAGCCGCGCAGGCCACCGTGATCACGGATCCGATGGCCGGCGCGATGGTCGTCGCGCGGGTTGTCACCAAGCAGAAGTCGACCGCCGAGGAGATCATCGATCACTGCGCGCGGAACCTCGCACCGTACAAGGTGCCGAGGCGCATCGAGTTCTGCGAAACGATCTGACGGTCCGGTTCGACCTCAGTCCACCACGTCGATCAGCAGCGGGAACTTCACGGTGCCGGTGATCGTGGCCTTCCACGCGCCGTCGCGGAAGCCGTGCTCGCGCGTGTCGCGCTCGGTGGGATCCAGCACCACGCTGCCGACCAGCCGCACGGTCGCGCCCTCTTCGATGATGCGCTCGACCCACGCGCGCTTGCTCGACGATGGCTTGTTGCAGAGCGCGGCTTGGGGCGCATCGATCCGCGCACGCCCCGTGTGGTCGACGACGAAGAACGGCACCAGGTGCCGCGTTGCCTTGCTGACCACGGGCGCCGTGAAGTCCTGATCGTGCTCGATCACGTGGGTGATCGTGTCGAACGCGACGCACGGCAGGTGCTGCATCAGCGACGAGGTCAGCCCTTCGTCGCGCACGACACGCCCGACGATGCATGCGAGCTGACCGTCGACGAGCTCGGAGATCGGAGTCACGCGCGCCTTCCGCAACACGCGCCGTGTGCGTCGCGCATCGTCGCCGCGCCAGCGATGCACCGCGAAGGCGAGGAGGGCCGCGCTCGCGCCGCCGACCATCGCGAGCACCAGCTCCATCAGTTGATGACGACGAGCTCGCCGGCGTCGTGGCCGCAGAACCGCGCGTTGAGATCGAACTTCGATCCGCACACCGGGCAGATCCTCGCGATGATGCCGGCCGGCTCGGTCATCCCGCGGGGACGGCGCGGCCGCGTCGCGTTGTAGACGGCGAACGGCACCAGCTCGTTCGAGTCGTGCGGACAGCTGCGCAGCCCTGGCTCGTACGCGCGGTGGCACGCCATGCACACGAGTCCCGCGGACCGCGGTGAGAGCGCTCGAGAAGACACCCCTGGACCCGACAGCATCTCCTCGGGTGGCACCAAGCGCCGCGCGTCACGCGTGCAGTACGTCATGCCGTGATACTCGGTGCGGCAGGTCGGGCAGACCATCGCGGTCGAGGTCGCGACGGCAAGGCCACCGCCACCACCACCGCGCACCATCGCAGGGCGGCGACGCGAAGGAATCGAGGGCGGCGTCACCGGCGTGGGGACTGGCAAGGTCGGGGCGGCTTCCGGCGCTCGCGTCACGCGGCCCTTGCGGCGAATCGCCAGCGCGATCGCGGCGAGCCCGACGATCACGAGCGCGAGCAAGCCGACCACGGCGATCAGCAACGGGTCCGTTCCCGTCGCGAGTGTCGTCGATGGATTGAATCCGGACATCGACTGCCTTGCCGACCGAGGCTAGCAACGCCTCCGGGATCAATCAACGCACAAAACTCGTGTGCATCTGTCATGCACGCATCTCACGCATGGGCTAGTACCCCGCCGATGCCCGACCTCGTGATCGGCGGCAACCGCCGCGCCGGCGCACCGTTACGCCCCTGGCGCGCGGGTGTGATCGCGGTCGCGATGCTGGGCGTCGCGCTGATCGTCGCGTGGTTCATCTACCGGCGGTCGGTCGCCTACGACATGCCCGGCGGCGAGGTCCATGGCGCGATCTCGCAGGTCCAGGCCGCTCCCGGCGCACCGCCGGCCCTGGTGTTCGGTTCGAGCTCGCTGGCGTGGACCGGCGGGATCCCCGTCCTGCGAACCACCGGGGATGCCCACGGGATCGGCGCGGCACACGGGCGCCTGCTCGCTCCCCTGCTGTCCTCGGTGATCGCGGCCTCGACCCCGTCGATCGAAGGCACCGTCGGCACCAGCGGTCTGCTCGGCGGGTCCACCCACGGTATGCGGCTCGCGTGGCGGTGGCGCTTCATCGATGACGGCTTGATCGACGTCGACCGCCGGATGGTCGCGGGTTTGACGCGGGGAGCCGTGGCAAGCGGGACCGAGGTCGCCTACGACGATCTCGTTCGCGTCCAGGCCATCCTCGATGTCGGGGTGGCCTCACCGCGGACCGCCGAGGGTGAGCAGCACGGCATCGCCGAGAGCCTGACGGTGATCGCCCGGCAGGAGAAATCGCCGCAGCGCGTCTGGATCGGCCGCGTGTTCGCGATGCCCGGCCTCGATGACGGCGGGGAATCGGCGCTCCCGATGCTGACGATCGCACACCCCGAAGGACGCGTGGCGTGGGCCTCGATCGGCTGGCCGACCCAGGTCGGCGTGGTGACCGGCGTCAACGCGCATGGGATCGCCGTGATGGTGCACCCGACCCGCACCGGTGACGTTCGCGCGACGCGCTCGGCACGCCCGGTCGCGCAGCTCGCACGCGCGGTGCTCGAACAGGGCAAGACGCTCGACGAAGCGATCAAGCTCGTCGAGTCGACGCCGACGCTCGGCGCGGCCGTGTTCGTGTTGATCGACGGCAGCACCGGCACCTGGGTGATCGTCGAGCGCACGCCGAGCAAGGCGATCGTCGAGCGCAACCCGAAGCAAGCCGCGATCGGCGACGTGCTCACCACGAACACGCTCGCGAGTGACCCGGAGAACGATCGCGCACGCAGGCTGCTCCCCTCGGTGCCCCGCGCCGAACGCGCCGCGAAGCTCGTCGGCAAGCCGCTCGCCGAGGTCTCCGCGATGGCGGCGATCCTGCGGGATACGCACGGTCTCGACGACACGCCGCGTGCCGCGGGTCATCGCGGCGTGATCGATAACGGCCGTGCCGCACACGTCGTGATCCTCGATCCGACGACACTCGAGCTGTGGATCGCGGATCCGCGATCTGGTGGTCGGTTGCGCGCGTTCGATCTTCGCCACGAGCTGCGCCGCGAGGGTGATCGCCCTGCCCCGGCCGCCGATATCGCGCCCGATCCGCAGACCGATCCCGATCGCACGGCAAACCTGATCGCCGCACGCGCCGAGCTCCGGATCGCACGACAGGCACTCACCGACGGAGATGCCGAGCGCGCCGCCGAAGCGTGTGCACGAGCACGGGCGCGGGCACCGGCACTGCCCGAAGCCCTCGAGCTCGACGCGTTCGTCGCGCAAGCGCTCGGCGACAACGCGCGTGCACGTGCGAGCTTCCAGACGTGGATCGACGGTGGTGCCGACGATCCGAAGGGCGAAGAACGCGCTCGCGCTGCCCTGGCCCGCTAGCGCAGCTTCAGCCGACGAAGATCGCGAGCAGCGCGCCGGCGGTCGCACCGAGCACGAGCAGCGCGACGACGTACCAGACCCACTTGTTCGAGCCGGGCTTCTTCCTGACCGGCGAGGTCTGCGAGCCCGGGTTCTGCTGCATCGCCAGGGGATACTGGGGCTGACCCTGGCTGGCGTAGGGATGCTGTGGCGCGTGGTTCGGCGAGCTGCCCTGCATGTGCATCGGCATCTGCGGATAGGACTGCTGGGGCGGCATCGGCGCGGAATCGCCGGGCGGCGTTTGACCGCGCGGGAAGTGGTGCTGCGGGTTCTCACTCGACTGCAGTAGATTTTGATGGGACACGTGCTGCGGGTGCTGTTGCGGCATCGGCGGCGGTTGCAGCTGCGGCGGCTCACCGCGACGCGTCTCGAGCATCTCGGGCGGGGCGTGCCGGTGATTTCCGGGACCTGACTTCTGTCCAGACGCCGCGAACACGTCCGACGACGACGCCAGCACCTCGTTGAGCCCGGCCGCGAGCGCCGTGACATCGGCGAATCGGTTGTTCTTGTCCTTCTCGAGGCACTTGAGGATCACCCGATCCGCCATCGGCGGCAGCGAGACCTTCGCGTTCGCCTGCGACGGCGGCACCGGGGTCTGCTTGAGCTGTGCGGTGATCAGCCCCGCGGGGCCCTTTGCATCGGGGAACGGCAAGCGGCCCGTGATCATCTCGTACGCCACGACGCCGAGCGCGTAGACATCGGAGCGACCGTCGAGGGGCTTGCCCATCAGCTGCTCGGGCGACATGTACTCGAGGGTGCCGAGTGTCTGGCCGGTCGCGGTGAGCTGTGGTGACTGCGGATCGATCGTGTCGCCGCGCATCAC
>JANNBP010000473.1:0-25757 GCA_031385555.1 Deltaproteobacteria bacterium
CTGATGCGCGCGCTCGCCCTGGTCTTCCCCATGCTTCTCGTCGCCTGCGGAGATTCGATCGACAAGGTCGAGTCGACGCCGCCACCTGCAGATCGCTCGACGGTGCTCCAGGGCGAGGAGCTCGAGGCGTTCTGTCGCTCGCAGGAGCGTCAGCCGGGTTGGACGTGCGAGGACTTCGCGAACTGCGAGACCGCACACGCAGCGGATGGCGCCTCCGAGTGCCACACGAAGCGGTGATGCCACGCGGGGCTCCGGCCGGCGACAAGGACTGTCCGCCGGCGAGTTGCCAGGCTCGACCCCGTTAGCGCCGCGCGGCGCACAGCTCGTCGGGGGCCCAGTACGTTTCGGGTCCGGGCGGGGGAGCGACCGGCACGACGCGGTAGTCGCTCTTGCACAACCGGAGGTTCGTGCGGGACCCGGTGTCGCGCAGGATCGCGTCGACCTCGAACGTCGGGATGACCGCCCGGCCACCGGCGAGCACCCAGTCGCCGAGCACCATGGCCTGCGGCGATCCGATCCACAGGAGCGTGCCGGTCTCGACGTCCCAGGTCGCGAGCGCCGCGTTGTTCGCGGGCAGACCTTCGGTGACCGCGTAGTGCGAGGTCACGCGTTTGCGATCCTCCGAGATCTGGAGGCCGTCGCGGATCTGATAGAAGGGCAGGCCGGCGATCGACAGCGTGCGCGCGTCACGGGCCTTGCCACCGTCGAGGCGAAGCCGCTCGAGCACCGGCGCGTGATGTCCCGTGATCACCCAGAGCTCGCCGCCGAAGATCGCCGCGTCCCTCACCCCGAGCGGCACCGGGAACGACACGCCGCTCGTCAGGTTCCACACCGCGACGGTGTTGTCGCTGCGCGAGATCAGGTGACCTTCGGCTACCTCGAGATCGCCCAGCCGCACCTGCTTGCTCCGGCCGAGCGTCAGCTTCAGCCGGTCCTTCGTCAGCACGACACGCGTACCGGGGTGCTCGACGAGCACGCTGCCACTCTGATCCGGCATCGGCCGCGCCGTCGAGCCCTCGGTCACCACGTGGCGCACGAGCTCGCTGCCGTCACCGACGCGCACGACCAGCACGTCCTTGCCGACCACGCGCGTCCCGTAGTTCGAGTGCGGATCGGTGACCAGATCCGGTTCGCGCTTGCGTGGCACCACCGCGAGATCGGTCGACAGGAAGTACGCGCCGTCGGACGTGGTGATCTCGATGATGTCGGGCGTGGCCCAGCTCATCGACTTGAACGTCCCCGTGGTCTTCCACGTGCGTACGGCCTTCCCGGTCGCGATCGCGGTCAACGTCACTTCATCCGTCGCGAGATCGATCGACGCGAGGTGCGAGCTCGACGGCGACTCGACCGGGAGCTCCTTCACCGCGATCGGCGTGCGGACACCGGCGCGCGAGATCCGGTGCACCGCCACGTCGATCACGATCAGCCCACCGTCGACATCTTCGATCGCGCGCGCGGATCCGGTGATCGCTCCACCATCGACGCTGCGCGCTCCCACCGCGTCGCCCCACACCAGACATGCATCCGATTCCGCCGCGACGAGCGGGCGCAACTGGCGCACCGGGAGCTCGCCGGTCGTGGTGTGGCGATAGCCCTCGGGCGGCACGCTACCGAGGCCGGTGGCTAGCTCCTGTTCGTCGACCAGCATCCGCGCTCCGTGATCGAGCGCGATCATCGCGTGACGCTCACCGCCGACGCGCGACAGGCAGCGCTCCGGCGGCTCCGACGGCACCAGCTGATCGACGAGCGCGTATCGCAGCAGCTCGCCGTCGAGCGTGAGTGCCTGCCAGTCCGGCCCCTCGATCGTGATCAACGCGCCGTTGCCGATCAGCCGAGGCGACGGCCGGAGGATGCTGGTGCGCGGCACGATCGACGTCGACGAGCCGATCCGGATCTGCGGCACCAGCGCGCCGTCCACCTTGCCGTGCGGGCCGGCGCGATGCACGAGCCACTCGATGTCCTCGCCTTCGTCGCGTACGGAGCTGTCATCCGGGGTGGCGGGGAGCTTGCCCTCGCCGCGGAGCTCGTTCCTCGTGAGATCCCACAACCTGACGGAGTCGCCCATCGCGAGGAGCTTGTCGCCGGCGAACTCGAGCACGAGCTTGTCGTCGCGCTTGCCGGGCAACACCTTCGTCGACCCTCCCGTGTCGTCGTAGAGCCGCACGTGATCGACACACGCGACGGCGAGCCGTGTCGCTTTCGGGGTCACCGCCATCATCCCCGGGCAGCCCCGGGCGGACAGCTCGCGCGTCACGGCGCCGGCGAAGAACACCTGGATCTTGTCGTCGCGGCGGATGGCGAACGCCGAGTCATCCGCGGCGAACGCGAGCGAGCGGCGGCGCAGCTCGTCGGTGCCTGCCCAGCTCGCCAGCACCTTGCCGGTCCCGAGCTCGCGCAGCTCGAGCGTGGTGTGCGGCTTGAGCACGAAGTTGTCGTCGTCGGCGATCATGATGCCGCACGGGACCTTGGGGTCCGTGCACGCGGCGACCATCGCGTACGTGCCGCCCGGCGACAGCGCCGCGATCTTGCCGAACCGCGCTGCACCGAGCCCACCACTCTCGTACGGGTGCCGCGCCAGCTGTTTGCCCGTCGCGGCGTCCCACGCGACGATCGCGCCCGGCTCGCTGGCGACGAACCGCGAGCCATCGGCGGAGCGCAACGCGAGCCCGACCTCGCGACCGAGCGCCATCGCGAGCCGTTGGTGGCTCTTCCAGAGAAGGCCTCCGTCGGTGATCGCGAGGTCGCGCGAGCTCTTCCCTGCCTCGGGACGCGCGAGCACGCGTAGCACCGCGAGCTCCTCCGCGGCGTGCCCGGTCGCGGCGTACTGGCGCGCGCGGACGAGCAGCGCCTGTGCGACGGCCTTGTCGCGCTGCTGCTCGGCCTCCTCGGCGTTGCGAGTCGCGCGCTCCGCGGCGTCCTCGGCGCGCCGCCGCTCGGCGAAGATCTGCTTGAGACTCCAGCCGCCGTACGCGACCAGGATCGCGAGCGCGACGCCACTGACTGCGAGGATCCGTCGGTGCTTCGCGGCCCAGCGCTGCAGCCGCTCTCGACGCGTGTACGTCTTCGCACCGACCAGCTTGCCGAGCTGGAACTTGTGGAGATCCTCCGACAGCTCCTTCGCCGTCGGATAGCGGTGCTTGGGGTCGCGCTGCATCGCCTTGGTGACGATCGCCGCGAGATCCTCGGGGATCCGCGGCTCGCGTTCGCGGAGCGGCATGATCTCGCCCGACATCACCTTCACCAGGATCTCGTCGAGCGTCTTGCCGGCGTGCGGTGCGATGCCCGAGCCGAGGAAGTACAGCATCGAGCCGAGCGCGTAGACGTCGGCGCGCTCGTCGACGGGGTCACCCGGTGCGGCTTGCTCCGGCGCCATGAACGCGGGCGTGCCCATCACCGCGCCGTCCAGGGTCTCCGTCGACGACATCGATGCCTTGTACGGCCCGGCCGACTCGGCCTCCTCCGCGTCGAGATCCTTCGCGAGACCCCAGTCGATCAACACGGTCTCGCCGAAGTCCCCGACGAGGACGTTCTGCGGTTTGAGGTCGCGATGGATGATCTTCTGCGAGTGCGCGTACGCCATCGCGTCGCACACGGCGATCACGCTCGGGAGCAGGGCGAGGCGCGCATCGAGCGTCCTCGCGTCCGCGATCGCCTCCGCGAGCGACCGCCCCGCGACCAGCTTCATCGAATAGAACGGACCCTCGTCGGCGGTGCCCGCGTCGTAGATCGGGACGATCGCCGGGTGCTGGAGCCGCGCGGTGATCAGCGCCTCGCGCGTGAAGCGCCGCTGCGCGCCGGGCTCGTTGTCGATCAGCTCTTTGACGGCGACCTGGCGATCGAGATAGAGGTCGCGCGCGCGAAACACCCGCCCGAGCCCGCCGCGACCGACCTCGCCGAGGATCTTGTAGCGAAGCCGATCGATCGCCGGCAGCGATTGGGACGACGACGGCGCCGTCTCCGCGCGGGCGACCGACGGCTCGCTCTTGGCCAGCCCGGGTGCCGCGAGTGTGTCCTCGGTCCCGAACGGCGCGGGTGCGGCTCCGCGCTCGGTCCGGTTCCCGTCATCGGTCATGCGCCTTCGAGAATACTCCTGAGGTACCGTCGCGGGATGCTTCGAGCCGTCGTGATCGCCGCGATGATCACCACCACCGCCGCTGCCCAGCCCACCGTGCCGTCCGCCGACGTCATCGTGCAGTACCGCGGTGCGATCAAGGGCGCCGATCCGGCGGAGCCGCGCTCGGTCGTGGCTGCGATCAAGGCGATCGACAGCGCGACCAGGGCCAAGAAGACCGCGATCCTTCCCGACCTCGTCGCCCTGCTCGCACGCCCGGTCGACAAGCGGTTGATCCCGGCGCAGACCGCCGCGGCGGCTGCGATCCCCAAGCTCGGTGCCGAGGCCAAGGCGTCCGTCGACGCCTTGACGCCGGTGCTCGATCGCAGGTTTCCGAAGTTCGGCACGGCCGGCGACGATCTCGCCTTGCACCTCGTGCTCGCCGGCGCCGCGGTCAACGCGCTTGCCGAGCTCGGCGATCCGCGCGCGATCGTCCCGACGCTCCGCTTGATCTATCGCGCCCCGCAGCTGTCGCAGCAGGCGCGTCGCGCGATCGTGGCCTTCGGGCCCGCGTCGATCGTCGAGGTCCGCAAGCTGCTGCGCGGTCAGCAGGCCGAGATCAACCAGCTGGTCAAGGCAGAGAAGCTCGACCAGTCCTGCGAGGGCAGTGGCTGCCAGCCGGTCTCGCTCCGCGAGTTCTACGCTGCGATCCTCGCCGGCGACCTCTACGATCCGTCGCTCGCCGAGGATCTGCTAACGCTGATCAAGGCACCCGCGCTGCCCGCGTACGTCGAAGGCGGCGCACCGGGTCCGACCCAGCACCAGGCCGCGTTCGAGGCGCTCCGCAAGCTCGGCAACCCGGCGACGGCGCCCACGCTGCTGGCGCTGATCAAGAATCCCAAGACCCCGCTCGAGGACCGCACGCTCGCAGCCGCGGTCTACGCGTTCGTGTCGCCCGATGGGAAGGGAGTCGCCGAGCTCGGCACGATCGCCGCCGACAACACCGCCGACGACGCCCTCCGTCAGGCGAGCGCCGACTCGTTCGCGCGGCTCTCGGTCTCGCTCTCCGACATCAAGGTGATGGAGGCGCTCGCGAAGCGCTACCTCGACGCCGCGGCGAAGAAGACCGTGGAAGCGGCGAAGCTCGCGGAGCCGCGCGCCCGCAAGGGTGCCGAGCAGGCCGCCGCCGCCTACGTCGGGTACGCGCGGATATTCCAGAACCACATGGCGAGGATCGAGGTCGGCGTCGCCTGCAAGACCGATCCGCGCTGCTACGTCGACCTGCTGGGCAAGACCCCAGCCGATGCGACGGCCCGCATCAAGAAGTACATCGCCGGCGTCGACACGTGGACCGCCGAGGAGAAGCAGGATCTCTGGCAGGCCACGATCGATCGCGGGTTGATCGATCTCAGCAAGCGCGGCACCGCGAAGCCCGACATCGTCGACAAGCTGCTCGCGCACGCGGGTTCGTCGGAGCGGATCCTCCGCCAGGCGATCCTGATCGCGCTCGCGAAGGCCGCACCGCGGCCGTGTCCGGTCTGCGTGGCGAAGCTCGACGAGGTGCTCGAGGCCGATCGCACGAAGAGCCTCGGCGATCTGACGGTCGATACCACACTCGTCCGCAACTACCTGCGGTGGGCCAAGTAGATGGCGATCGGGATTCTCGCAGTCATCTGGTGCCTGCTCCTCGTCTGGATCATCAAGGCGGCGGAGTCGCGCGGCCGCAACCGGGTCGTGTGGGGCCTGCTCGCGGTCGGCGTCGGCATCCTCGGCCCGGTGGTCGGGTTCCGCCTGGCGGATACGCTGGTCGAGGGGGACAACGTGAGCTCGGTGCGCCTCGCACTCGCGCTGTTCGTGCCGTTCGCCGGGTTGATCCTGCCGCTGGTCGGGCTCGGTGTGTTCGTGATGCGCTCGCCGGTCCACGTCGCGAGCCGCGGGACCTACCAGGTCGACGTGCTCGGGAAGGGGGCCGCCACGATCACGATCAGGGACGGCATCGCGCTCGTGCTCGAGGGCGGAGAGACGCTGTCCGGCGCCGACATCACCAAGGTCGACGCCGACGGCGAGTGCGTGCGGATCTCCCTCGGAGACCGCGAGCTCCTCGCGATGCCGCTCGGCAAGCCGGCGACGCGAGAGGGCCGCCGGCATCAGAGCCTGCTGCTCGCGAAGCAGCTGCGCGAGGCAAAGTAGCTACACTACGCGCGTGCCGCCGCGGATCATCGTGATTGTCGGGCCCACCGGCGCCGGCAAGACGCGGCTGTCGCTGCTGCTCGCAGCGCGGGCGGGAGGAGAGGTCGTGTCCGCGGATTCGCAGCAGGTCTACGCCGGCATGGACATCGGCACCGGCAAGGTCACCGCCGACGAGCGTGCCCGGGCGCCGCATCACCTGCTCGACATCGTGCGCCCCGACGAGGAGATGACCGCCCAGCGGTTCGTCGAGCTCGCCGATCGCGCGATCGAGGAGATCACCGCACGCGGCCGCACCGTGATCGTGTGCGGCGGCACCGGGCTCTATGTCCGCTCGCTCCTCCTCGGGCTGTTCGCCGGACCACCCGCGGATCCCGAGGTCCGGGCGGAGCTCGCCAAGCTCGGCCTCGCCACGCTGCGCGAGGAGCTCGAACGGGTCGATCCGCCCGCCGCCGCGAAGATCGATCGCCACGACGAGAAGCGCACGATCCGCGCCCTCGAGGTCTATCGCCTGACCGGAGAGCCGATGAGCGCCCACCAAGCTCGCCACGATCACAAGACCCTGCCGCGCCGCTACGAGGCCCAGCTCGTCGGGCTGTCGCCCGAGCGCGAGGCGCTGTATCGCAACATCGATACGCGCGTCGATCAGATGATCTCGGCGGGGCTCGAAGCCGAAGTCACCGCGCTCCGCACCGCCGGCTATCTCCCTCCACTGCGTTCCCAGCAGGCGATCGGGTACGCCGAGCTGCACGAGGCCGCGGCCGGCGTGGTCGATCGCGCACGTGCGATCGAGCTGATCAAGCGCAACTCGCGGCACTACGCACGCCGCCAGCTGTCGTGGTACCGCGGCGACGCCACGATCGCGTGGCACGCGAGCCCCGACGCTGTCGATCTCGACGCACTCGCGGCCTGGCTCACACGTTGACGCCACCGATCGCAGCATCTAACGCCGCGGATCTCTTGGCTCACCAGCCCGTTGACCGTCGAGCCAGACAGCGGTACCAAGCAAGCCCTTCCATGGAAGTCGCCACGCTGTCCGACCGCATGATCCTGGAGTTCGAGCGTCCGATCATCGACCTCGAGCGGAAGATCAGCGAGCTCCGCGGGCTCTCCACCGAGACCGTCGATTTCTCGTCGGAGATTCGCAAGCTCGAGGTCAAGGCCCGCAAGCTCCAGAAGGAGATCTTCGCGGACCTGACGGCGCAGCAGAAGGTCCAGCTCGCCCGCCATCCGGCGCGGCCGTACATGATGGACTACGTCAATCTGCTGATGGACGAGTTCGTCGAGCTGCACGGCGATCGCAGCTTCCACGACGACCCGGCCATCGTCGGCGGCATGGCGATGTTCGACGAGTGGGAGGTCCTGGTGCTCGGCCACATGAAGGGCCGCAACACCAAGGAGAACATGCACCGCAACTTCGGGATGGCGCGTCCCGAGGGCTATCGCAAGGCCACGCGGCTGATGCGCATGGCGTCGCGCTACAAGCGCCCGATCATCTGCTTCATCGACACGCCGGGCGCGTACCCCGGCCTCGGCGCCGAGGAGCGCGGCCAGGCCGAAGCGATCGCGAAGGCGCTCCAGGTGATGTCGAGCCTCGAGTGCCCGATGATCAGCGTCGTGGTCGGCGAGGGCGGCTCCGGTGGCGCGCTCGCGCTCGGCGTGACAGATCGAATCCTGATGTTCGAGTACTCGATCTACTCGGTGATCAGCCCCGAGGGCTGCGCGTCGATCCTGTGGCGTGACCCGTCGAAGATCGGGGAGGCGGCGACGCAACTCAAGCTGACCGCCCCGGACCTCATGCGTCTCGGGATCTGCGACGAGATCATCCCCGAAGCGCCCGGTGGTGCACACCGCAACACGGCCGTCACCGCGGCGAAGCTGCGCAGCGTCCTCAAGCAGCACCTGAAGGAGCTCGTCGATCTACCGACCAGCGAGCTCGTCGAGCGCCGGTACCAGAAGTTCCGCAAGATGGGCGCGTTCGTCGAGCAGGCGACGTGAAGTCATGCTCTACGAATACGCGCTGATCTCGGTCGTCATCGCGAGCGGCTACTGGGGCTACTTCTTCCTCCGGCACCAACCGCACGGCACGCTGACGTTCGGGATGATGCAGCTGACGGCGGCGTTCCTCGCCGGGGTGGGGCTCGCCGGGCGCGACTCCGAGCACGCGATCCTCGGCATCTGCGGTGCGATCGGGCTCGGCATGGGGCTGTGCCTGCTCGTCGTCGGTCCCCTGGTTCGTGGCGTCGCGCGCAGGTTCGCGGCGGCCGAGCGCGTCGGCATCGCGACCCGGCTCCTCGATCTCGCCGAGCTCCTCGCACCCGGCTCGGGCGTCTCCGAAGAGAAGGCGCTGCTCGCCGCGATGAAGGAGATCCGCGAGGGCCGGGTCGAGCAGACCGTCGACGCGCTGACCGCGGCGAAGCACCAGGCACCGCCGGAAGCCAAGGTCGCGATCGACGAGCGGATCGCGATGCTCTACCTCGCCGCGTATCGCTGGCGCGACGCGATCAGCTACGCCGAGCAGCACCTGATGCCGGTCGTGCACTCGGGGCGCGCAGACTCCGCGCTCCGCTCCGCGTCGCTGCGCGACGAGCTCGGCATCGCACCACCGGTGTGGATCGAATTGCTCGGCGCGTACGGGCGCACCGGTGACATGGATCAAGCGGCGCGGATGATGGCGCGCCTCGAGACGGCCTGCAGCGGTCGCGAGGATGCGTCGCTGTGGCTGCATCGCGCGCGGATGATGTTCCTCGCCCTCGCGGGCCGGCCGGAGGCGGTGCGCACGCTCGTCGAGCCACGTCGCTCGCGCCACATGACCCCGGCCGCGCGGACGTACTGGGTCGCCGTCGCCTTGCAACATCGCGGCGATCACGAAGCTGCGGGTGCCGAGTTCGCACGCGCGCGATCACGGTCGCGAGGTCGCCCGCGCGATCTGATCGACGAAGCGATCGCGCGTCTCCAGGACGTGCCCGCGCTCGAGCTGTCGCCGGTCGTCACCGAGATCGTCGCGCAGGTCGAGGCCGCACCTCCGCCGGCGCCCATCAAGATCGCGCAGCTCCGCACGTCGTGGACGACCTACGGCCTCACCGCGTCGCTCGTCGGCGTCGCGATCGTCACGCATCTCCTGGTCGGTGAATCGAGCGATCCGGGCGTGCTGCTGCGCGTCGGCGCGATGGTGCGCGGGCGGATCGACGACGGCGAGTGGTGGCGCCTGATCTCGTGCGTGTTCATCCACGTCGGCACCGTCCACCTGATCGTCAACGCGATCGCGGTCTACTTCCTGGTCAAGGTGCTCGAGGAAGTGTTCGGGCCGGCGCGCTCCCTCGCGATCTATCTCGGTGCCGGCATCGCGGGCGCGCTCGCGAGCTACTTCATGTCGCCGGTCGGCGTGTCGGCGGGTGCATCGGGCGCGGTGTTCGGCGTGCTCGGTGCGCTGTTCATCGAGCTCACGCTCCACAAGGCTCGGTATCGCGCGGCGTGGAAGAACGGCATGTGGAGCCGGATCGTGCTGGTCACCGTCGCGCAGGCGGGCATCGGCTTTCTGTATCCCGTGATCGATCAGTGGGCGCACGGCGCGGGGCTCGTCGGCGGCATCGTCCTCGGCGCCGCACTGTCGCCGAACTTCAAGTGGACGTTGTGGGCCGGGCGCGTGCTCGCGCTCGCGATGAGCGCCCTGACGATCTTCGCGGTCGTCCAGGTCGCGCGCACCTCGATCGCCGAGAGCTATTCGCGGTCGCCGTGGTCGAAGTACAACCTCGAGCACGTCACGCTCACCGCACCGGCGAACTTGAAGCAGCCGCGCGAAGGGGTCAACGAGCTGGTCGATCCCGACAATCTGCTGATCCTCGTCGGTGAATTCACGCCCACGGTCGACACCGCGGTCACGCTCGAGGCCTGGACCGCCGAAGGCGAGAAGGAGATCAAGGCGCGCGAGTTCACGCACCAGGCGCCGGCGCCCGATCGCGTGCTGCTCCCACCGGGCTGGCTCGGCAGCGAGCGGATCGGCAGCATCGAGGACGCGCTCGGCTACACGATGCACTGGCGGATCGCGATCGGTATCAAGCCGCTCGAGACCGGCGCGGCGGTGATGGTGCGGCTCTACATGCCCGATTCGATGGCGCAGCACGCCTCCGCCACGTTCCAGGCGATGATCGCCTCGATCGCGCCGCGGTGATTAATTTGCCCGCGGGTCCCGCGGGCGTACGCTCGGGGCATGCGGCTCGCTCTCGCGTTCCTCCTGATCTCGTCGCCGGCGTTCGCCGGTAGCAACGAGACCTGCAAGGCCGAGCTCGCGGCGCGCAAGATCAGCTGGAAGGCAGCGAGCCTGCCGGGCATCGCGAACCCCGTCGAGATCACCGGCACGCTCGGCGGCATCACGTACAAGTCGTACGATCGCCCGCTGATCATCGATTGCTCGCTCGCGATCTCACTCGACGAGGCCGGTCGTTACATGCACGGACTCGGCTTCGACACCGCGTTCTTCTCGAACGCGTACTCGCGTCGCACCGTGCGCGGGACCGACCGCCCGAGCAAGCACAGCTTCGGCCTCGCGATCGACATCCACTGGTTCACCACCGGTGCCGATTCCCTGCGCGTCGATCGCGATTACGAGCAGGGGCTCGGCGATGACGTCGATTGCGTCGGCAAGCCGCTCACGCAGGGCGGGGCGACGCTCAAGATCCTGCAGTGTCAGCTGGTCCGCTCGGGTCTGTTTTTTCTCGTGCTGTCTCCGGACTATGACGACGCGCATCACGATCACTTCCATCTGGAAGTGAAACCGTGGGGCGAGCGAACGGAGCTACGTTCGCTAACGCCCGCGATCCACTGACGCGCAGCGCGACGTAGAGCACGACCAGCGACCACACGAGCCAGAGGCCGGCCCAGAAGTAGAGGGCCCACGGCTCGGTGGTGCCGAACGTCGAGCGCGCCATGCTGTGCGCGTCGGACTCCGTCGGGATCCCGTTGACGATCTGCTGGGGCCGGAACAGCACGCGGATATCGAGCAGCGCGTTGACGCACGCCTGCGCCGCGATGAAGTGTGCGACGGCGACACGCCAGCGCCCCGGCAACAGCACCGCACACGCAGCGAAGACCGCGGCCATACCTCCGACGGCCACGAGTCCGAACGCGTCGTCGGGCGGCGTCGCGATCACGAGGATCGCGCTGAGCGACAACAACCCCGCGAGCACGAGCATCGCGGTGCGCGCCGCTCTGGCCGTCGGCGTCACGACCAGCAGGAGCGCGCCCCACAGCGACGTGCCCATGTAGCCGGCCGCGGCGATGAACGCGAGTGCCGTCGGGCCGGCTTGCTCCGTGGCGTGCGCGAGCCCGCTGGTGTCGCGATAGATCACGACGCGATCGAGGCCGTTGCCGGTCACCAGCATCACGAGCCCGTGGGACATCTCGTGCAGCCACGTCGCGAGCAGCTTGAACGGGTAGAGCAACACGCCGCCGAACGGCAGGTTCCACAGCAGCAGCGACGCGAGCAACGCGATCGCGACCGTCCTCAACTCCAGGCGATCGGTGCGCGCGACCACGCGTTACTTGTCTCCGTCGACCTTGCCAGGCGGCTCGGGCGGCTTGGGGGCGACCTCCGGCTTGACCTCGGGCGGCCGCTTTTGCGCCGGCTCGAAGATGCCGTCGAACAGCGTCGACGTTCGCGTGCGCAGCGCGTGGCCGAGCTTGACGAGGTCACGCGGGTCGAGGAGCTGCCGGATCGCACCGCTCGGTCGGCTGACGGTCAGCGACCAGACGTCCGCGAGCCCGACCGGCGAAGCGCTGCTGCACACGAACCCGATCGCGAGCCCGCAGGCGGCGCCGGGCACCAGCCCGATCGCGGCGAGCTCGAGCCACCCCCAGTGGTCGAGCGGGAGCCCGCCGTGGGGGATCGTGGCGATCACCACCAGGCCCGCGCCCGCGACGGCATGGGCGCGCGCCGCCTGAAACAGGGCTCGCGTGCGCCCGCGATCCACGACGACCTGCGCTGCCAGCCGCCCGATCCCACCGGCCGTGAAGATCGCAGCGATGCCGGCGAAGATCGCGGTAAGCCACATGATCCGGAGAAACCCGACCTCGGGATCCCCGATGCCGACCTGCTGCGCCAACCACACCCCGAACGACACTGCGGGTATCTCGACGGCTGCTCCGACCAGGACCCCCTTCGAGAACGCCCAGCGTGGCTTTTCCACCGGGATCTCCCTGGAAGATCGAGCGCTTGCAGCCGGATTTTGCTTGGAATCCATCACCCGCGCGTAGGAAGGGACGACGCAGGTCAACCGTAGCATGTCCCGACGTTGCGCTTCGCACGGCCTGCCTCCGGGGGCCTCGCGTGTAGAATCAAACCTCTTCGACAAACCATGGCCACTCAACAACCTCGCTCTTACGCAGCAGCGCACTTCGCGCTCGAGCTCGACGGCAAAGACGAAGTCGGCCTGTTCAAGTCGGTCGAAGGCGGGTCCATCAAGACCGACGTGATGACCTACCAGAACGGCACCAGCTTCGATCGTTGGCGCCAGCTCGGTAAACCGAAGTTCGAAGACCTCAAGCTCCAGGTCGGCTTGTCGATGAGCAAGCCGTTCTACACCTGGCTCGACGCCTTCTTTCAGAAGAAGGTCGAGCGGAAGACCGGCGCCATCGTCGCCGCCGATTTCTATTACACCGAGCGCGCGCGTCGCGAGTTCAAGGAGGCGCTGATCAAAGAGATCGTGTTCCCGAAACTCGATGGCTCCGACAAGAACGCGGTCTACATGGGTGTGTCTATCGCGGTCGAGGACATGGTGTTCAAGCCGGGGGCCGGCAAGAAGATCACCAAGCCCGCCGGCTTCGAGAAGCAGAAGCAGTGGACCGCGAACAACTTCCGGTTCCGCCTCGACAGCTTCGAAGCGCAATGTGCGCGCGTCTCGAAGATCGATTCATTCACGCTCAAGCAGAACATCATCGAGTATCACGGTGGTGGGTTCCGAGCGCCGATCAAGTGCTCGAGCCAGGTCGAGTTCCCGAACGTCACGTTCTACGTGCCCGAGGTCGACGCGCAGCCGTTCGTCGAGCACTTCAAGAAGCGCGGCGTCGACGGTGCCATCCCGGGTCGACTGACCGGGTCGATCACCACGTTCGACAACGAAGGCACCGACCTGTTCGAGGTCTCGTTCGACGGCGTCGACATCTGCAACGTGCAGCCCGACAAGCTCGATGCCGGCAGCGAAGACATCAAGCACGTGAAGATCGAGATCTACTCCGAGAACATGAAGTTCAAGTATCTCGGGTAGCGAGAGCTACTGGCGACGGTCTTCATCGCGTAGCGACTGCCAGCGCTCGATCGCCTCGAGCTTCGCAGCTCCGAGAATCTCGGCCACGGCCTCGAACTCGTCGGGGTCCTGAGCGAACGCCGCGATCGGCGTCAGCACGAACGCGAGCACGTCGAGCGCGCTCTTCGGATCCGGCTGATATGTGCTGCTGTACAGCGTCTCGCCCATACCGGCACACTCACCCCCGCAGATCCGCTCGGCAAGTTTTCGGAGGAGATCTACCTCCTCCCGAGAAGCTCCCGGGAGCTTCTCCCATAGGATTGTCGCCATGCCTCGCTCGAAGGTCGCAGTCGTACGCGTCCGCCCCGACACCATCCTCGAAGACATCGACCGGCTCTACGGCCTGGCCGAGGTCGAGAAGGCGCTCAAGCCCGGCGCGAAGACGATCCTCAAGGACAACATCTCGTGGCACTTCCCGTTCCCCGGCGCGAACACCACGCCGTGGCAGCTCGAGGGCACGGTCCGCAGCCTCAACAAGCGCGGCTACACCGACCAGGTCTGCGTGCAGAACAAGACGGTCGTCACCGACGCGTTCAAGGGGGAGGACCTCAACGGCTACCTCCCGATCTTCAAGCGCTACGAGATCCCGGTTCGCTACAACTTCAAGCCCGAGGAGATGAGCTGGTCGGTCTACAAGCCGAAGGCGAAGATGCTCGTGCTCGACACGATCTTCCCCGAGGGCATCCTGATCCCGGATGCGTTCCACGGGACCAACATCGTTCAGCTCCCGACGACGAAGTGTCATATCTACACTACCACTACCGGTGCGATGAAGAACGCGTTCGGCGGCCTGCTCAACACCAAGCGCCACTACACGCACTCGTGGATCCACGAGACGCTCGTCGATCTACTCGCGATCCAGAAGGAGATCCACGAGGGCCTGTTCGCGGTGATGGACGGCACGACCGCGGGTGACGGCCCGGGTCCGCGCACGATGCGACCGGTGATCAAGGACGTGATGCTCGCGTCCGAGGATCAGGTGGCGATCGATGCGGTGGCGGCGAAGATGATGGGCTTCGATCCGATGAGCCTGCCGTACATCCAGCTCGCCGACGAGGCCGGTCTCGGCAACGGCAAGCACGAGAACATCGAGATCGTCGGCGATGTCGCCGTGGCCGACGAGCGTTGGGGCTTCTCCGTCGGGGACAACGGCGCGTCGATGATCGGCGACGTGATGTGGTTCGGGCCGCTCAAGCGGTTCCAGAAGCTGTTCTTCCACACGCCGCTGGTCAACCTGTTCGTGATGGGCTCGGAGGCCTATCACGACTACTACCGGTGGCCGCTCAAGGATCGCCGCGTGTTCGAGCAGTGGCGCGAGAGCACGCACTGGGGGCAGCTGTTCGACTACTACCAGTCGCACGGCACGCTGGCGCCGAAGGAGGGCTGACCCGGCGACGGGTTCGCGAGCGGGGCGATCTCGTCGCGTTGCCGATCCACCCCTCTTGGTCGGGCAGGGGCCGTACCGCGCATCCTGCGCGGAGTCGGTCGCGGCCTCGTCCATGGCGAGCCACCGGCTCGAGGTTGGCATCGATCGCGCGGTCGGCCGACTCGGCGGCGAAGCCCAAGCGCCGGCGGTCACGACGAACGGCGAGCCTCACTTTTTCGCGGCGGTCTGCTTCGGCACGGACGGTTCGATCGGGTACTTCGCTTCCATCCACTTCGTGATCGCGGGGACCAACTTGTCGGCGGGCGCGAAGGTCTTCTTGAGCGTGACGACGAACGCGTTGTCCTCGACCGGCGGCGTGCCGGACCGCGAGATCACGAGCGGATACTTCTTGCCGTCGTCGAGCTTGGCGGGGACGCGCACGGTGAATGTCTGCTGGACGCCCTTGAGGAGGATCGAGTCGGGGCGGTCGCGCTTGTCCGCCGGCCCCTCGACGGGAGCCGCCCAGGGGTCCGACTTGGGGAGCCGTGCTTGCGCACCGGCGAGGTCGGAGAGCAGCTCGCCGCGCTCCTTGACGTCGAGCACGCGAGGGCGGCCGCGCTCCTCGATCCGCGTGTAGAGGTGACCCACCGTGAGCAGCTTGCCGGCGTGGATGTAGAGCTTGTCCTGCGCCGCGTCGCGCACGGGATGCCAGAACTGATCGAAGTAGATGTTGCCGGGGCCGTAGTGCATGTACGCGCCGCGATGCACCTCCCACGGATGAGGGCAGTGCGCCTGGCTGCCCATCACGAACGCGGGACCAGCCTCGGCGACCTGACGGAGATCGCGGACGAGCCCTGCGGGTGGATCGTGCTTGTAGACCTCGTCGTGCTGGATCGAGACGATCGGCACGTAGCCGCGCGACTTGAGATCGCGGATCTCCCACTGCATCCGCGCGATGTCGCACGCGCCGACATCCGGCTGCTCCGTCCGGATCACCTTCCATCCGGTGTGCGGCATGTTGCAGCCGAGGAACGCGAGCTTGTTGCCGTGATGTTCGACGAGCCGCGGCGTGGTGGCTTCGAGCTGGGTCCGCCCACCACCGAAGAACATCCAGCCGCGCTTCTCGTACATCTCGATCGTGTGACCGAGCCAGTCGTGACCGTAATCGTGGAGGTGGTTGCCGGTGAGCTCGACGATGTTGACGTGCGACTTCTCGAACAGCTCGATGTAGTTCTCCTTCGAGCAGAACGCCATCGTCGGCTTGCCGTCGCCGGTGTCGCACTTGGGCAGGAACGAGACCTCGTTCGAGAGGTGCACGAAGTCCGCGGCCGCGAGCCACGGCTCGACGCCGGGAGACGACAGCGGGTAGAGGACGCCTTTCTCCTCCATCAACTTCGACGTGAACCGCGTGGCCGCCGTCGTGCCGGTCATCACCAGCACGGTCAGCTTGTCGGGATCGATGTTGCGCACCGCGGTCTTCGTCGCGCTGCACAGCGGCACGCTCAGCACGCCGGGCTTCTTGTCGAGCGGATGGACGCCGTCGACCGAGACCAGCTTCCAGTTCGGCACCAGCTCGTCGGCGGGGAGGATCGCCCACTGCGCGTCGGTGATCTCCGGCCGGCCCTCGACGACCGCGGCGTTGCCGGCGCCGAGCAGGGTGGTGAGTGCGGCGATCGTATCGGCGCTCGCGGTGATGCCCTGCGGCTTCTTCCACAGCGCCTCGAGCTCGACCTTGGTGATGTCCTCGGTCCTGGTGAACGGCGGCGCGGCGATCGCGTAGCGCCACTCGCCGACCTGATCTTTCTCGCCGGCCTTGCACACGCGCAGCGCGACGCCAGGCTTGCACGCGCGATCCGGAACCGCGGCATCGCAGGCGGCTGCGACGGGGGCAGGGGGCTCCGATGCGCCCGGTGTACCGGGGGTGGCGGTCGTGCCCGAGGGCGCCGACGCCGGTTGCGATGTGCCGTTGCCGCACGCGGCGATCACTACAAGCCAGGCCCCTCGCATAGAGCGGCAGTATCGCTCCGCCTGGGCGGCGATGGCCACGCTTTTGACCGTCAGCTGTCGTCGACGAGCTTGCGCAATCGATCGACGGCCTGCGCGTGCAAGCGACTCGCCCACGACTTCGAGATGCCCATCTCCGCACCGGCCTCGAGGAGGTTCTTGCCCTCCCAGTAGTGCTTCGTCATCAGCAGCCGCTCTCTCTCGGGCAGCTTGTCGAGTGCCTCGCGCAGCCGCTTCGACAGCACCTGCGTATCCATCTGCTCGCCGGGGGGCGCGAGCTCGGCCGCCGGCTCGAAGCCTTTGTCCTCGCGCAGCGTCTCGAGCGAGGTCAGGTACATCGTCCGGATCGCAGACATCGCCTGCTTGATCTGGGCGAGTGCCTCGGCACCCTCGGGCGCTGGACCACCGCGAGCCGCGGCGCCGGAGTCTCGCTCGATCTTGTTCTCGAGGTACTCGCTGGCGGCGCGCAGGGCGACGAGCTTGGCCCAGACGCGCTTCGGCAGCGTGGTGTTGCGGCGCAGCCCGTCGATGATCGAGCCCTTGACCCGGTACCAGGCGAACGTCGCGAACGAGGCGCCCTTGGTGGCGTCGTAGCGCGTGGCTGCTTCGGCGAGGCCGGCGTTGCCGAGCGAGACCAGCTCGTCGAACTCGACGTGCTGCTTGACGCGCGGAAAGATCATCGCCGCGGCTTTGCGCGACAGATCGGTGTGCGCTTCGACAAGCCGAGAGCGCTCCGCATCCAACACGGTGCGAACCTACCGCAAGTCAAAGCTGATAGCGTCGCGCGGTGGGAACGTTCACGCAGCTCGGGGAGCAAGCCTTCACCGAGCTCGCCGCCGCGTTCGGGCTCCCGCCGATCACCGAGCACCAGGCGATCGCCGCGGGCACGATCAACTCGAACTTCCGGATCGTCGCGGGCGGCACGCCGTACTTCCTCCGCATCAACGAGGGCAAGTCCGAGGACGACGTCGCCTACGAGGCCCGGTTGGTCGCGGCGTTCGCCGGCGATGGCGTGCCCACCCCGGCGCCGCTCCAAGCTCGCGGCGCGGCGTACGCACCGCTCGGGACCAAATGGGTCTCGGTGTTTCCGTGGCGCACCGGCAAGCACCTCCACGCCGTCACGCCCGAGGTCGCGCGTGCACTCGGTGCGGCCCTCGCGAAGCTGCATCTCGCCGGGCTGAAGCTACCGCCCAGCATGCGGCGGGACAGCATCTATGACCACGCCCACCTCGTCGCGCGGTTCCACGGCTTCGAGCACTCCGGCGATCCCGTGCTCGCCCCCGCGATCTCGATCCTGCGCGCCGAGCTCGCCGAGACCGCGGCGATCGCGTCGACCCGCCGCGATGCGACCCACGGGATCATCCACGGCGATCTGTTCCGCGACAACGTGCTGTGGGAGGGCGGCGAGATCACCGCGATCCTCGACTTCGAGCAGGCCTCGGGCGGCAGCCTCGCGTATGACCTCGCGGTCTGCCTCGACGACTGGTGCTGGACCGGCGAGCCTCGCCTCGATCTCGCGAAGGGGCTGCTCGACGGCTACCAGTCCGTGCGGCGGCTCCTCGACGTCGATCGCGCGGCGCTGGTTATTGAAGTGCGGGCGGCCGCGGTGCGGTTCACGATCACGCGCATCACGGATGTCTATTTGGCAAAGGTCCTGAACCCCGAGAAAGACTTCCGTGACTTTCTGGCGCGTGTCGAAGGATGGCGAGGTCATGCACTTGGCCAACTTAGCTCGCTGTTGTAGCGTCTCGACCTGGCCTTGCTCGTGCACTCGTCCCGTTCGCCAATGATTCGTTACCTGCTTCTTTCCCTCGTAGTCCTCGCGAGCTGCGCGAAGCCAGGCAAGTTCGTCGTCGGCACGCGCATCGCGTACAGCCAGTCGAACGAGTCGGTGCTCAAGGCCTGTGAGGAGTATCGGCTCGCCGTCGAACGCGGCGATGCGGATGCGTTGATGCTGATGGCGCACAAGCAGTACTGGGAAGACAGTGGGACGCCGTCGGGCTCCGACGACTACGGCTACGAAGGTCTTCGCAACGTCCTGCTAACGCGCCTGCTCAAGGCCACGGACGTTCGCTACAGCGTGCGCTACATGGGGCTGAGCCAGCAGTGTGCCGGTGATCTCCAGCCGGGCTGCCGCGCCGCCGTCGACGTGCTGATCGACGCGAGCTACACGGTCACCAACGCGTATGGCAAGCCGGCGCGCCCCGACAAGCGAGATCAGAACCAGCTCGTCCTCGAGTGGGACGGTCGTCGCTGGTTGTTCCTGTCGGGTATGTGATCGCTCGCTGACGCGGGATGTCTCGGGGACGGTCGCTACTTGCTCGCCACGCCGCGGAGGAAGACGGCCGCGTAAATGAAGCCGCTAGCGCGATGCCCGACTTGTCGGACGCGGCCATCTTCAACTGCTCGTTCTTGATGTCAGGTTGGTGATCGGCCGTGACGTAGCATCACGGACGGAAGGCTAGCTCGGTCCCCGAGACAGCGGCGACCGTATCACCGGCGGCGGGTTTCGTCGAACCGGACGCGATCGAGCCAGTCCTTCGCGAGCAGGCGATCGCCCGACGACATCTGCGAGCCCGACAGCACGCTGGTCGCGAGCCCGAGGCGCGCGAGGTCGTGCGTGCGGTACGCGGCGATCGCCAGCCTGCGCGCGGCGTTCTTGACGAACGCGAGCCCCGGAAGCTCGCGCGCGAGCGCGGCTTCGAACGACCTCGCCGCACCCGCGTAGTCGTCGGCGTTCAGCTTCTGCAGCGCGAGCAAGTAGTGCGCGAGCCCGAGCGTGGGCTCGGCGGTCGCCGCGGCGGTGGCGGACTGCATCGTCGACGGTGCCTTGTCGCCGGGGAAGAAGTACAGGCGCAGGTGGTCGGCGGCGGCGCCCTGGTGCGCCAGCGAGAAGGACATCGCATCGAGCTCGCGGCGCTCGTCGGGATCGAGCGGGAGCGAGCGCGCGAAGTCGATCAACAGCTTCGTTCGCTTCCAATCGCCACGCAGCGCGGCGGCGCGGGCGAGCCGGCGGTAGGCCTGCGCGCGCACGGAGACGGTGACGCCGCGATCGTCGATCGCGAGCCTCGACCACTGGGTCTCGGCCTCGTTGCGATCGCCGTCGTCGGCGAACAGCATGTCGCCGAGTTGCAGCACGTAGCGCGGCTCGAGCAGCGAATCGCTACACACCTCTCGCATCTGCTCGATCGCGTCGGCGCGCTTGCCTTCGCCGAGGAGCTTGACCGCCTGCTGGAAGCGCTTCGCGACCGCGTGCGGGCAGGGGCGCGCGAACACGCTGGTCCCGCGGAACCGCTCCTTCTGCGCCTCGACGACGGAGTCGGGGACATCGATCTGCGCCAACATGCCGCGCCACTCGCTCTCGAGCCGGTCGCGCGACACGCCGTACGCGGCGTCGAAGTCGCCACCGTTGCGATAGACGTCGCGCAGCTTCGCAGCGCCGTACTTGTCGAGCAGGAAGCGGAGGAACGAGCCCGCGGTGGTGTAGCCCTGCGCCGCGGAGACCGAGAAAAAGTTAAGCGAGAACAGCGTGTCGAGCGCAGGGAGCTTGTCGAGCTTCTGGATCACGCGCACCGCCTCGTGCGGGTTCAACCGCTCGTAGCCGCCCGGCCAATCGACCGCGACGGCGAGCCCCTCGACGAGCCCGGGGCTCGCCATCAGCGGGATGCCCGCGAACCGCCGCGACGCGATGCCCCACACCGGGTCGCCGAACTCCGCCGCGATCGCGTGCCCGATCTCGTGGCGGAGCGAGCTATGCGGGAACGCGCGGTGATCGAGATAGATCTCGCCGCGCCACGGCTTCGCCATCTCGACATCGCGCGAGCCGTGCAAGCGCCCCTTCTGATCGCGATCCGCGAAGTAGAACGAGATCAGCTTGTGATCCGGCTCGACGCCGAGCTGTGCGACGACCTGGGCGTAGCGGAACTCGTGATCCTCCGCGATCAGCGCGAGGTCGTCCTCGATCTCCTTGGTCGGCGTGTAGTAGATGATCCAGTGCGCCGTCTCGAGCCGGCCGCCGAGGGCGTCCTCGAGATCCTCTGCGTCGACGGCAAACCCGAGCGTGCCTCCATTCCACCGCAGCCCGACCGCGCCGGCGATCGCGAGGACGGCAAGCACGAGTGCGCCACTGCGGCGACCCGCGGGTCTCGGAGCGCGACGCACGCGATAGCTCGCGACGTCGAATCGCCACGCGACGAGCGCGAGCACGGCGATCACCCACGCGAGTTGCTCGAGCCGCGACCACAACAGGGGCAGCTCGAGCGTGATGTGCTCGTCGTACATGTTGCCGGGGAAGTAGCCGAGCAGCGCGTTGTACGTGTAGACCGGCGGCGAGCCGTGGAAGCGCCACAGCGCGGCGAGCGCGACGACCAGCGCGGGCAGCTGCGCGAGCCACGCCGGTCCGAAGCGGCGAGGCCCGACGGCCGCCCCGATCGCGTGTCCGATCGCACCGCCGAGCGCCGCACTCGCGAGCGGCATCGCGATGTACGAGGTGATGCCGAACCACCAATCGCAGGTCGGCACCACGATCCCGCGACACGCGGCGATCACGCCGGGGATCAGTGCGATCGCCACGGTGACGCCGGCGGTGGCGAGCGAGTTGCCGAACAGGGTGCGCACCGGATAGGTCGCGCGATGGACGCCACTCGGCGGCGTGGCCGCGATCCGCCGTGCGAGCGCACAACCGAGATCGGCGCTCATCAACGAGGCGACGAGCGCGACCACCAGCGACAGCTCGAGCCCGAGCACCCCGAACAGCGGGATCGTGCCGAGCGCGACCCCGAGGGCGATGCTGATCGCGATCCAGCCCCACAGCCGCCCGGCCCCGATGAACGCGATTGCGGTGCCGAACACCGCGCCGGCACCCAGGCCAAACGCCGCCCAGTCAAGCCCGCTGACGAGCTGGAAGATCACGGCGAGCACGGCCGCCACACCGAGCACCAGCCAGTGAGTGCGCCGCTCGCGCGGACGGGGTAGGCGCGCCATCCGCCGGACCGCATCCCGCACGTCGGAGGCCCCGAAGATCACGGCCGGACTCGCTTCCTGCTATGGTGGGCCGTGGCCGACGAGGAGCCCAGAGCCAACAACGCCCAGCGCGAACGGCGCTCCGAGGCACGGGGCCCGATCGAGCTCAAGGTCGAGTACAAGCGGCTCAATACTTTCTTCGCCGATTACACGAAGAACATCTCGCGTGGCGGAACATTCATCAAGACGGGCCGCCCGCTACCCATCGGAACCGAGTTCTTGTTCAAGTTGTTTGTACCCGGCCGCGACAATCCGCTCACGATCCATGGTGAGGTCCAGCGGATCGTCGAAGCCTCTGCGGACACGGAGGCAGGCATGGCGATCAAGTTCGTGTACCGAGAGGGTGATCCGCAAGCCGAGATTTCGCGGATCGTCGAGAGTCTGATGGCGGAGAACTTCGGTCCCAGGCTGTCTGCGAGGCTGATGGCTCGGCGCGCCGCCGAGAAGAGCGAGGGCTAAGTGGTATCCGGGCGGTTCTTCAGATACCTGGCACCGAACGTCATCACGCTGTCGTCGATGATTTTCGGGCTCGTCTCGCTGTGGTCCTCCCACACCGACCGGCCCGCGCTCGCGGCGTGGATGATCATCTACGCGGTGTTGACCGACCGGCTCGACGGCCTGGTCGCGCGCGCGGTCAAGGGCACCAGCGACCTCGGCATGCAGCTCGACTCGTTCGCCGACTTCCTGAACTTCGGCGTCGCGCCGGCGTACCTGGTGCTGACGTATCTGTCGGGGCGGTCGGACCTCGTGTACTGGAACGGTGGCACCGAGCACACCCTGCTGTTCGCGGCGTGCGGCGCGTACATGTTGTGCGCGGTGTTCCGGCTCGCCCGCTACAACATCCTCACCGACGACCAGGTGCCGACGAAGATGTTCTTCGGGATCCCCACCACGCTCGCGGGTGGCTTGATCGCGATCTGGTTCCTCGTCCTCCTCAAGTACGACCCGAAGATGGACAACACGCCGTTCGGCGGGGCCAAGCTGTTCGGTGACGAGATCGCCACGCCGCTCTGGGTGTGGACGTACTTCCCGATCTTCGTCGTCGTGATGGGCTACCTGATGGCGTCGCGCCTGCCGATGCCGAAGGTCGGCATGACGAAGAACAAGCTGGTCAGTGCGTTCCTGTTGTCGCTCGTCGCGATCGGCTACGTGTGCGGCTTCGCGATGCACTTCCCCGAGATCTGCTTCTGGATGCCCACCGTGTGGTGCGTGATGTTCCTGATCTGGGGCCAGGCCTCCGCCGAGTGGCGCGCGATGTATCCGCCGCCGCTGTTCCCGAAGAAGGAGCCGGAGAAGCCGTTCGTGCGCCCGCAGGCCGACATCGAGGACATCGTGCTCGACGAGAGCCCGGCTGATCCCGACGCGAAGCCGTGAGCGCAGACGACGACGACGAAGCGGTCAACGAACGGCTCGCCGTCGAGCTGGAGGCGTTCCGGTACGCGGTCACGCACGATCTCCGGTTTCCGCTCCGCGTGATCGATGGCTTCTCCCGCGCGCTCGAGGAGGACTACGGCGAGCTGCTCGACGGGGACGGCACGCAGTACCTGAGCTCGATCCGCAGGGGCGTCGCGCGGATGGAGACGATGGTGGCGCGGCTCGACGAGCTGCTGCGGCTCGCGGGGGCACCGATGGTGCTCCGCACCCTCGATGTCTCGGCGCTCGCGGCGGCGATCGTCGAGAGGACCCGCGCCAAATACCCGCACGCAGTGACGGTGGAGATCGCGCCGGGGCTCGTCGTCGACGGCGATCGCGGGCTCGTCGAGACGGCGTTCGCGGCGTTGATCGACAACGCGTTCAAGTTCACGGCGAAGTCGGAGGCCGCGACGATCTCGATCGCCCGCGAGGGTGACGCATTCGTGGTGCGCGACAACGGCACGGGCTTCGACGGCAACGCCGATCGGTTGTTCTCGCCGTTTCGCCGGCTCCACACCGGGGACACGTTTCCGGGCGATGGCATCGGGCTCGCGATCGTGCAGCGCGTGACAGCGCGTCACGGCGGTCGCGTCTGGGCCGTCGCGAAGCCGGGCGGCGGCGCCGCGCTGTACTTCACGCTCTCGAAGTGAGTGCGAGGATCGCGGTGATCACCGCGCCAAAGTCCGGCGTGCGGACGATCAGGTCGCGGGCACCGGCGTGTTTCGCGAGCATGTGATCCGCCGGATCGAGCGAGCTGATGGTGATCAGCAACCCGGGCGGGACCGCCGAACAGGTACGGGATTGTTAGCTGGGCCTCGTCCGCGCGTGTCTCCACCGGCAGATAGCCGCCGGCCGGTCAGGTCCGGAGCACCGGAAACCCGTCGCGATAGCCCAGCAGCGCGGCACAGGTCTCCATGGCATCCGCCGCGTCCCGGGCGTTGCGCTCATCCAGCTCGTCCACGAGCTTCGCGATCCGGAACGCGAGGGGCGATTGGATAGGCGCCCAGGTCTCGTCGATCGCCGGGACGTTCGATTCCTTCAGGTACAACAGGCTCGCGCGAGCCAGCGCCGTCATCGCGAACGTCGACCCCTCCTCTGCCAGCGCCCGCATCGCACCCAGCATCCTGCTGCAGAGCGCGTCTCTCATCTCGAGCAGACACTGCATCGCTCGCTCCACCTCCGGTGTGATCCGCAGGATCGGTGCTTTGACCGGCGCAGGTGCTGGAGGCCCGGCAAGCTCCTCCTCCGCCTCGCGCAGATGCTTGAACCGCGCCGGCTCGTCCTCGTGCAAGCGAGCCCACCGCTTGTACCCCTGCTCGTAGGCCAGGGGAGAAGAGGGCACGAACGGCAACGCCCCCTCCGCGAGCTCCTCGTGGAGGTCGTGCTCGACAGCGAGCTTCTCGTACCACTCACCCCAGCGCTGATCGACCGAGGTCCGCCGGATCAGCTCGTTGTACTTCACGTAGTGGTCGACAAAATACGTTCGCCCACCCTCGATGAACTGGTCCGGTGCGTGGACCTCGATCAACCTGCGCTCGTGATCGAGCACGTAGAACTGCTCGCTGACGCGCACCACCGATCCTCGTCGCGACCGCCAGACCTTCAGCTGATCTGAAATCGGTCGAGGTGGTGCCTCGGCCACGAAGATGCGCACCCCCGGCACGTCGCTGCGCGGGATCCGCCCATCGAGATCATCCAGCGTCTCGTGGAGCAGGATCGAGCTCGTCCTCAGTGCGCGCAGATGGCGGCGAGTCGCCGGCGTGACGTCCTCGACCAACCCCTGCTCGAGCACGGACATCTCGTGGCAAGCACCCCACCGCACATCGACCGCGGTGCGTGCGACCAACTCGCCGTCCTCGACGCAGTGATCGACGAAGTACGTCCGTTCGCCGATCACGAACGTCGCCGGTGCGTAGGTCTCGAGCTCGATGCCGAGCACCGTGACCACCGCGTAGTCGTCCCGCACGCGTAGAACCCATCCCCGCCTCGACCGCCAAATCATGGATCCCAATCCTACCGCCCCGCCGAACCCGACGGTCGGACTTGACGTTTCCGCCGCCGCACGCTACCCAAAGCCCCTCGAACACGGGGGTTTAGCTCAGCGGGAGAGCATCGGCTTTGCAAGCCGAGGGTCAGGGGTTCGAATCCCCTAACCTCCACCATGAAAACGAGAGGTTGGCGGGTTTCGGAGGAGGGCTAGTCAACAGAATCGGCGGGCTAGTCAACACGGACTAGCGGATCGCTGCGTTGACTAGACCGTCGATCGCGTGACCCTCGGATCGCTACGTCCTGCTGGAGTTCAACCTGGTGCTGGACGTCCAGCTGGACGTGTCCGAGCTGGTGCTGGACGTCCTGCTGGACGTGTCCGAGCTGGTACTGGACGTCCTGCTGGAGTTCAACCTGGTGCTGGACG
>JANNBP010000475.1:0-22601 GCA_031385555.1 Deltaproteobacteria bacterium
ACGCCCGGGTGGAGCTCGCACCGCCGGTGTGGGGGGTGCTGCGGTTTGGCGGCGCCGCGCGAGCGGCCGGGGGTGAGCCCCTGGGTCTGGAAGCCTTCGGTCGCGCGGATGCCGCGGCTCTCGATCGGCCGATCGACGAACTCGCGGGTGACGTCCGGTATCTGCGTCTGCAGCTCGGCCCAGGTCTGGAAGAAACCGGCGCGCAGGAGCAGCTCGCTCTTCACCCGCTGCTGGGCATCTCGCGACCGCGACAGGAAGTAATCCGCGTACGCATCGCGCAGCCCGACCCGCAGCTTGCCCTCGGGCACGTTGATCTGCTCGCGCTCGTCGACCGCGCCGTCGAACGAGATCACGAACGCGACATCGTCGCCGAGCGTGCCGCGCACGCCGATCCGCGCGTTCTGCAGCTCGAAGCCATCATCGCGGCCGACGAACTCGACGTTGGGATCGTTCTGGATCGCCTTGTACTGCAGGCGCAGGAAGCCGAACGGCGCCCACTTGAACAGCTCGCTGCCCGCGATCCGCGGTGGCAAGGCCGGATCGCGACCCGCCGTGTTCGGATCATCCGGTGAAGGTGCCGGCGTGGTCGCGGCGACGGGGGATTGGGGCGGTGGCGCGGCGACGTTGGCGTCTGCCTCCGCGGCCTTGCTCTCACCACCCTGCTCGGGATCCTCGGCGTAGGCAGTGGAGGACACGAGCGCGAACGGAATTGCGAAGCGGAGGGCATAGCCCACCCGGACGTGCATGTGAATTGGTATCACGCGCTTACGGTGCAATGGCAGGGCGTGGCCACGGTTGCACAGCGCGTTCGAGCCCGGCGATCGAGTTTGACGAATGCGTTGCAGCTGCGTGTTGATCTGCGCTCCAGGATCGCGCCTTAGGATCGCGCCTTAGGATCGCTCCTTAGGATCGCGCCTTAGGATCGCGCTCCAAGGATGGCGCAGAAGCATTGCGTGGTCAGAGGGTCGCCAAGTCGCAATGGATCGCCAAGCTTCGCCAAGGATCGACCTACGAAGAACGTCCGAGCCACAACGACCGGCCGCATAGACCTCGCAAGTCCGGTCGACGCTGAGGCGTCGACCGGAGGCCTTCCCTCGATGGCTCTCGTCCGGCGTCTCAACGCCGGACGAGCTTGAGCGTTCTCGTCGGATGAATGTTGGACGTCGGACGTCCGGTTGAAAGATCCCTTGGCGAAACTTGGCGTGCCTTGGCGACTTGGCGACCCTCTGACCACGCAGTGCTGGAGTGCAATCCTGCAGCGTCGTCTTGAAGCGCAGCCCTTGGAGCGCCTGCTCGATCGCATCAGGCGACGAGCTGTGCGATGCGCGCCGGATCTAGAACAATCCCGTGACGCGCGAGCGGCTTCGCGATCGACATCTCGACCGCGTTGCGCAGTGCCTGCTTACCCGCGTCGTCGTGACCGCCGAGCCCGCGCGGCAGTGGACAGCTCTCGCAGTCGGCATCTCGCCACAACGGCGTGTAGACCTCGATCGTGTCCTCGGCGAGCCGCGCGAGGTGTGCACGCTCCGCGTCGGTGAAGTCCTCTTGCGCCCACTCGAGGAACCAGAACCCACAGCGTGCGTGCGGGCCTTCGTCGACGAGCAGCCGATCGAGCACCGCGCGCACGAGGGGCTCTTCGGCGAGCGCACGCGAGCGCGCCATCGCCGGCACGGACAGCGATTCGCTGACGCACGACGTGGTCACCGCGATCTCCGCGGCACGCATCAGCGGCGAGCAGCCCGCCGTCGTGATCGGGGCGATCCGGTCGAGCTCGAACTCGAGCGGCACCGCCCCGCCGAGCTCCATGGTCAGCCGCGACGACAGCTCGACGTGGAACAGCTCGTCGACCACGATGTCCGCCGACATCGCGATCAGATCGACCGGTGCACCACACCGCAGCATCGCCGTGGTGAGCGCCGAGAACGCGGCCGCGCTCGCGTACTCCGTGAACACGCCGTTGCTCCAGATCTTGCGAGCCTCGATGCCGTGCAGCTCGGGATAACCCGCGAGGTCGATCGTGTTCCACGGGAGGTCGTCGCCACCGGGCCGGCGCTTGTGCAACCGCGAGGCAGTCGCACCACCGCGCCACGACAGCTCGAACGACTTAGTCATTGTGGATCTCCCGCGCCGCCGGCTCGCGCCGTTCGTCGCTCGGCGAGGTCCGACGTGCGACGTTGCCGGGTGCCGGCGAACCGGTGCGCAGCTCGCGCGGGCGGGCCGGTGCGATCTGGAGGCTCGCGGTGGAGAGCCCGAGCAGCCTGAACACCTTCGCGACGACCAGCTTGTTGCGGAGCTCGACACCGGGCGCCTCGCCGCGCACACACGCGACGTAGATCGGATCGCGCGTGTTGCCGTTGACCTCGTCGAGCACGTTGCTGCACGCCGGTGCACCGCTCGGCTCGCGCCTGACGACTGTCGAGTCGGGGCACTTGGGTGGTTTCCTGCTCTGCACGTTGCCGCACGCCGGTGCACCGCTCGGCATCCTCCGCGGAGTCGCGGCCGGCGCTTGCTCCGCGCTCGCGGTCCCACCACCAAGCCCGAGTGCCACGACCGCGAACAATGGACTGACTCGCTTCATCTGGATCTCCTTTTCAAGATCGAGGACGACGAGCCTTCGCCACCGTTAACGATGAAAGCTGTAGATCGCCGAACACGCCGAGAACGCTGCCGATCTCGCGCGCTTGGCCGATCACCGAGCCGATGATCTCGACCGCTGTGGCAGGGACCTCGTGGCACACCGGATCCGGTGGCAGCTTCCCCAGCACGTTGCCGCACGCCGGTGCCCCTGACGGCAGCACGCGCGGTTGCACGGCCTTCGCCGTTGGCAGCTCGACCTTCGCCATCGGCAGCACGGCCTTCGCCACCGGCAGCACGGCGGCCTCGGTGGGTGGAGCCAGCATCGCGACAGGCACACCTGTCACCACCGCGAATAACAGCGAGGTCGTTCTGCGTTTCATCGCAGCAGCAACCCGACGTCGTGCAGGCGCAGTCCCGCCGTACAAGACCCTTACACAGCGCCGCCGAGCTGCGGTCGGTTCTCGGCCTTGGTTTTTCGTGGTTCCTCGACGGAAAACGACGGATTCCTGAGTGATCCGCGTCGCCGGGACTGGCACGTGATGCGAGGTCCGCGCGGTCAGTTAGCGAATCGTATCGCGCGGACATACTGCAGCGCCGCGACATCGGCTCTGCTTGGCCGTCTTGACCGCCGCCCCTATGCGCCTCGTCCTCGTCCTCGCTGCCCTCGCTGCATGCGGCGGCAACGACTCCCCCGTCTCTCCCGATTCCACCCTTCCTCCGGACGGCACCCCGGAGCCCGACGTGGTCGCGCCCGTCGCACCACCACTGCGCAATCCGCTCGGCACCGCCGACGACGCGCTCGCACTCTCGGCGCTCAAATTGCTCGGCGCGAACGTCTCCGGTGCCTCGTCGACGAGCTGCAACAAGTGCCACGCCCTGACGCGGCAGCAGCTGCGGTTCTGGCGCGGTCTCGCCGATACCTCGCTGACGACGTGCCTGACGGATCTGAGCGTCGCGACCCCGACCTCCGCGAAGACGATGGTCGACTGTCTACGCGCGATGCCGGCGGTCGGCACGTCGAAGTTCCAGGCCCGCAAGCTCGGCATCTACGCCTCGGCGACCCACCTGCCGTGGTTCCAGTTCGCGATCGAGCAAGGCTACGGCAGCGAGGCCGCGAGCGTGCAGACGCTCCTGCAGACCGATGCCGGGATGCCGCGCAGCGGTGGCGGCGCGGTCGCGTGGACGCAGGATCAGTTCGACATCGTCGGAGAGTGGTTCGCGCGCGGCCTGCCGCTCCTCGACGAGACGCTCCCGCAGGATCCCGGTCCCTCGACCTGCGATGCCGCGGTCTCCGCCGATGTCGGGACGCATGTCGTCGCGATGAAGACCGAGGGCTGGCGGGCGCGCAACAAGACCAGCTTGATGGCGATGTTCGGCTGCGGCGCGCAGACCGATCCGAAGCTCTGCCTGTCGACGACTCCCCTCGGGAGCGCGCAGTCGTACGGCACCGGCTGGGACGTCGCGAACGCCGGCAGGCTTCGCGTGCTCGCCGATGTCGGCTATCAGTCGTCGTTCTGGACACGGAGCTCGCCCGACGGTCGGTTCATCGGTCACGGATCCAACAGCGCCGCTGGCTCGATCATCCTCGACCTCGGACGTAGCGCGCTCGAGATCGGCATCGACGCCGCCTTCGATCCGGCGTGGTTCCCCGACAACTCCGGCTTCATGTTCCAGGGCGGCGGCAACAATGCGTGTGGCCAGAGCGTGCTGACGTCGAACCCGACCCACGTGACGATGAACGAGTCGGCGTGCTCGAGTCTCGGCACCGTCGGGCTCTACCAGCACGTCGGCGCGGTCGCCGGTGGCGATCACTTCGCGATCGATAGCCGGTTCGTGTCCGATGACGGCGGGCACTTCGTCACGATCGGAGATCCCCCGGCGTTCTTCGACTCGGGATCCACGATGGACCTGATCCCGCTGATCTTCGACGGCACGAAGTTCACCACCAAGAGCCCGATCACCGTCGCGGCACCGTTCGAGGGCGATGCGGTGCTCTCACCGTCGGCGAAGCTCGCGATGACGCGCGTCGCCGGCCCGACCAGCGAGCAGCTCGGCTTCGTGTTGCGCAAGGTGGCGGCGACGCCGGTCGGCGACTCGTACGCGGTGCAGACGCCCGAGATCGCGCGCTACTGCGTGTCGGGTGGCAAGCCGGCGTTCTCGTACGACGAGCGCTGGGTGGTCCTTCACCACTACATCACGTCGGCCGATGCGGTGGACCTGGGCTTCACCGGGCCCGACGATCCTGCCTTCCAGCCGTACGCCACCAAGGGTGCGGCGAACATCCTCCTGCTCGAGCTGACGACCGGCACCAAGATCCGGATTACCAACATGCAGCCGGGCCAGTACGCGCTGTTCCCGCACTTCCGGTCGGACGGCTGGATCTACGCCGACGTGCGCGACACCAACACGGGTCGCGAGTACATGGTCGCGAGCGACGCTGCGCTGCTCCGCGAATAACAACCGTGCTCCCACGTGCTCGTGCACGTTCGTGCACGTGCTCGGTTCGTGCTCACGTCCGATGATGCCGCTCAGGCCCATTCTGGTGCGCGATCCGGCGCTTTGAAATTGGGCTGGTAGGAACTGCGTTCTCTGTTTCCGCGGCGACCGGCCGTACAGACCTATCTAGTTCTGTCGACGCTCAACGCCGGACGAGCTTGGGCGCTCTCGTCGGACGCATGTGGAACGTCGGACGTCCGGTTGAATGATCGTTTGGCGACCCTTGGCGGGTTGCATTTGGCGATTTGGCGACCCTCTGACCACGTGATGTTGGAGGGCAATCCCATGGTGGCAATCCTGGAGTGCAATCCCAGGTGCGTTCCGGTCGTGCCTCTCGACGATGCATGGATCCGAAGAGGAATCGGGAGGACGACGCTCGGGCTCGGGCTCCGGCCTGCGGCCTGGATTCGGGCTCGGGCTCGGGCTCGACGGAGAGGCGCAACCGATCGAAACGATCCAAGTTTCGTCGCTACGTGAGCGGCATTGACGTTAGAGGCGGTAGTGCGCCTGGAGCAGCGTGTACATGCCGGGCTCGCCACCCGAGCCGAACCCGATCAGCTCGTAGCGCGCGTTGAGGATGAACTCGACGTGCGACGTGGTGAACCAGTGGAAGTTGATGTCGACGCAGTCGCGATCGAGGTTCTTGATCCGGAGGTTCGCGTCGAAGTGGCCGATGCCGACATCGAGCAGCAGGAAGCTGCCGAGCATCTTGCTCGCGACGATGTTGCCGACGATGCCCTTCGGGGCGCCGCCGACCGCGCTGTCCGGCGAGCGTGCCGTCTTGCCGACCAGCTGGTTGACGAACTGGATCTCCGTCGACAGCAACAGGTCGAGACCCTCGACGTAGAGCTTGTTGGTCGCCGCGATCCGGAACTCCTTCGAGTCGTAGTCGAGGTCGTTGGACAGCAGGAACTTGCCGTTGGTGAAGCTCTTGAACATCGCGCCGCCGCCGAACGACAGCGTCGGTGACACGCGGACCTCGCCGTACGCCGCGGCGCCGTTCGCGTGCTCGACCGGATCGATCAGGTAGTCCTCCATGAACGCCGAGGCGTGGACCTCGAACTTCTCGGCGACGTGCGAGACCGAGGTGCCGTAGGTCTCCGAGAACAGCTGGGTGCCGCCGTACCGCTTCGTGTACATGGGGTGCTCGGCGAACCGCAGGCCGAACACCGGCATGAACCGGCCGACGCGGACGTACGTCCCGTAGTTCTCGTCGGGCTTGCTCTGCCACATCAAGTAGTGCTCGCGCGACCACGCGATCGTCGCCGCGGTGTTGGTCTCCTCGGGCGACCGGAGCCCGCCGGTGCCGTAGAAGGTCAGCCCGCCGCCGAGCTTGAGGCGGGCGTTGACCTCGATCTGCATCGGAAACGCGTAGAAGGCGGCGTTGTTGGGGCCGCCGTACTTGAGATACCCGCCGGCGGCGCGCAGATCGCCGCCGAGCACCAGTCGGCCACCCTCGTCGAGGACCTTGCCGTACATGAACTCGGGCTTGTGCCCGAGTTGCGAGATGCCCTCGGCGACCGTGAAGCCGTTCTCGTTGAGCAACCCGCCGCCCGCCGGCGACAGGTGACAGCCGGTGCACGTTTGATCGCGCGACATCTGGAACTGGGGATATGCGTGCGCGACCCCGGCCGAGACCAGCAGCGCGACGACGACGACGACCGTTCTCATGGCACCACCAGCCCGTCCGCATCGGCCTGGTCGATCCATTGCTTGATCAACGCGATATCCGAGGTCGGCAACGGCTGGTCGTAGGGCATGCGCGGTGGATCGCTGGTGTCGCGGATCAAGACCTGGAACAGCAACGACGCTTCCGAGTCGCCCGGGATCACCGCCTGGCCGTTGGTGTTGTTCACCAGGCTCTGCTGCGCGTGCTCGACGGTGTCGAACCGGTACTCGAACTCGTACTTGAACGACGAGTGACACTGCGCGTTGGCGCAGTTCGGCCGGAGCACGGTGACCACGACGTACTCGAGCGTCAGCGGACGATCGTCGCCGTCGCCGTTGGGACCGCCACCCGTACACGTATAGGTGGAGTCGTCGCACTCGATCGTTCCGCAGCTCGCGAGGGCACCCGTCGCGGACACAGCCGCGGCGAGAAACAGGAGGCGATGCATGGCGCGGACAGTAACGCAGCGGCCCTCGAGGTGCGGCATGCGCGCGAAAAAAACCCGACGTGTGTAGTGTGCTGCCCATGCAGGTCGGGCTCTGCGAAACGTGTCGGCACCAGCGCCTGGTGACCACCGCGAGATCGGCGTTCTCGTTGTGCGAGCGCTCGAAGACCGACGAGCGGTATTCGAAGTATCCACGGCTGCCGGTCGTGGCGTGCTCTGGCTTCGAGCCGCGGCCGGCCGCGGCAGGGTAGCTACTTCGTCGAGCGAGCGCGCACGCGGCGCAGCGTGGAGCCGGCGCCACTCGACCGAAGCACACGTGGTGCGATCGCTCGCGGCGCAGTCGGGCGGCGCAGCCGGCGCGACATCATCGGCGGTTCGGCGCGATACATCATCGCGTCCCGGATCTCGTCCCGCAACACCAGGCGCATGCCCGACCAGCTCACGTCGATCTCGCAGGTCTTGTTGTCGACCATGCCTGCCGCGAGGGCGATCCGGCGGACCACGTCACCCGTGACATCCCCGCGGTAGGTGCGGAACGCGACCCAGAAGCCGCCGGCGGGGTGCAGGCGGGCCGTGATATCCGCGAACCGGCGCTCGAGATCCGAGAGGTGGTCGACGAACAGGACGACCACATCGATCGGGGGGAGCCGGAGGTCATGGGTGAAGCGGACGTCGTCTTCACCATGCTGCAGCTTCCGCTGCACGCTACCTGGGGCGTTGAGCAGGCAGACCTTCTGCCCAGCCTTGATGCCGAGCTTCTTCGGCAATGAGGTTCCCAAGGTCCCTGCCATGACCCGCGCATCATGCAGTCCCCACGAAAGAGGTCAAACAGGAAGCCTGGGTCATCTTTTAACAGTTCAGAACTATTCATTTTTAGTGCGATCTACGTACTCCCGGTTTTCTGTTAGGCCACCCACGATTCGGGGGGGTGATTCGGGTGCTTTCGGCGGCTTCTCGAATACCCACACAACCGCTACGTACCCGCCTTGACATTCGCGCCCCAACCCGCAAGAAGGGCCTCGTCTTGTCACGCCACGGCCTCCTACTCATCAATCTCGGGACGCCGGACGAGCCGACCACGGCCGCGGTTCGACGGTACCTCCGCGAGTTCCTCGGCGACCCCCGGGTCCTCGACATCAACGCGATCGGCCGCGCGGCGCTCCTCAACCTGGTGATCCTTCCGCGCCGGCCGGCGAAGAGTGCCGAGGCGTACCGGACGATCTGGGATGCGCAGCGTGGATCGCCTCTCCTCTATCATTCACAGGACCTCGCGAAGGGGGTAGCCACCGCGCTCGGCGACGGCTGGCAGGTCGAGCTCGCGATGCGCTACGGCAGCCCCTCGCTGTCGGACGGGCTGACAGCGCTCGAGAAGGCGCAGGTCGATCGGATCGTCGTGCTGCCACTGTTTCCCCAGTACGCCTCGTCCTCCACCGGGACCGCGGTCGCGCGCGTGATGGAGCTGGCGTCCGAGCGGTGGAACGTGCCGTCGCTCGACTTCGTGCCGGCATTCTACGATGACGCCGGGTTCCTCGGCGCGTTCGAGCAGGTCGCGCGCCCGGTGCTGGCCGAGGCCAAGCCGGATCACGTGCTGTTCTCGTTCCACGGCCTGCCCGTGCGCCAGATCCAGAAGACCGACGCCGCGGGCACGCACTGCTTCAAGAGCGAGACCTGCTGCGATTCGCTCGCGAACCCGAACTGCTATCGCGCGCAGTCATTTCACACGGCGCGCTCGCTCGCCGAGCGCCTGTCCCTGCCGGCCGACAAGTTCACGGTCTGCTTCCAATCGCGTCTCGGTCGCACGCCCTGGATCCAGCCTTACACCGACGTGATGCTCGACGAATTGCCGAAGAAGGGCATCAAGAAGCTCGCCGTGCTGTGCCCGGCGTTCGTGGCCGATTGCCTGGAGACCATCGAGGAGATCGGCATGCGGGCGAAGGAGCAGTGGCACGAGGCGGGCGGCGAGGAGCTGACGCTGGTGCCGTCGCTAAACTCGACCCAGCCATGGATCGATGCCGTCGCGGCGATCGCTGAACGTCACGCAGCTCGCAAAGCGCTCCCGCAGATTCGTTGAGTTGTCATAGGCGCTCACCAAGGTGATCGTCTCAGGGTGTCTCACGACCAGAAGTTGTCGCAACGACTGGCAATCCACTCGGGGAGCGGGATAAAACCCGGCTACTCGAGGAAAGGGATTTCATGTCTTTGAATCGCTTTAAGGCCGTCCGTCCGGCACTGGTTGCTGCGCTGGCGACTGTCGGCATGGCGTCTACCGCCCAGGCCAATGTTGAAGTCGGCGGCACCGCCGGCGTGCACGTGTTCAGCGAGACGAACGAGCTCGGCGTCAATGACGTCGCGTTCGCGCCGTCGGAGCGCAACTCGGCGCTGTTCGGTGCCCGCATCGGCGTGTTCTTTGGTCCGATGCTTGGTGTCGAAGCCGAGTTCGGAGTCATCCCGAGCGAAGCTCGCCAGCTCGTCTACGACGTCTGGAACATCACGTATCGCGCCCAGCTGGTCGCGCAGTTCCGCGCCGCGGACGACAACGCGAAGGTCATTCCCTTCGTGTTCGTCGGTGGCGGCGGCACGCAGATCGTGAAGACGGACGGCGCAGACGCCGGCATCAACGCGATCAACAAGGATACCGACGCAGCGCTCTTCGTCGGTCTCGGCGCGAAGTACCGCGTCGACAACGGCTGGGGTCTCCGGATCGACGGCCGCATCCTGTTCCCGCCGGCGTCCAACGAGGATGCGAAGGATCCGATGGCGGCCGGCTCGGACGGCTTCACCACGGACTTCGAGCTGCTGCTCTCCATCTACAAGGAGTTCGGCCGCAAGACGCCGGAGAAGAAGCCGCCGCCTCCGCCCGTCGATGACGATCCGGACAAGGACGGCATCCACGGCGATGCGGACAAGTGCCCGACCGAAGCCGAGGATAAGGATGGCTTCGAGGACGAGAACGGCTGCCCCGATCCGGACAACGACGGTGACGGCATCGCCGACGCGCAGGACAACTGCAAGATGGAGCCGGAGGACAAGGACGGCTTCGAGGACGACGACGGCTGCCCCGACCTCGACAACGACAAGGATGGCGTCGCCGACGGTCAGGACAAGTGCCCGACCGATCCGGAAGACAAGGACGGCTTCGAGGACGACAACGGTTGCCCCGATCCGGACAACGATGGTGACGGCGTGCTCGACGGCGCGGACAAGTGCCCGGACAAGCAGGAGACCAAGAACGGCTACCAGGACGAAGATGGTTGCCCCGACGAGGTTCCGGAGAAGCTGAAGAAGTTCACCGGCACGATCGCCGGCATCAACTTCAAGGTCGGCGATGCTGCCCTCCTCGCCACCTCCAACGCGACGCTCGACAAGGCCGTCGCGGTGCTCAAGGAGTTCGGCGATCTCAAGATGGAGATCCAGGGACACACCGACGACCAGCCGCTCAAGGCCAAGGCCGGCGCGAAGTTTCAGGATAACCAGCAGCTGTCGCAGGGCCGCGCCGAGACCGTGATGGCGTACTTCGTCAGCAAGGGCATCGATGCGTCGCGCCTGGTGGCGAAGGGCTATGGCGACACGGTGCCGTCCGACAACCCGGCTGGGCTCACGGGCGCGAAGCTCGCCGCGGCACGCACCAAGAACCGCCGCGTCGAGTTCCGGCTGATCAGCCCGCTCGATGGCCAGAAGAGCGGCGGCACCTCGACGCCCGCCCCTGCGCAGTCGACGCCTCCGCCGACGCCGACGCCGACGCCGGCTCCTAAGACCTGAACCAGTTTTGGCTAGGCTCTCCTAGTAAAACGGGGCCGTCGGCAAACGGCCCCGTTGTTTTTTCGGCACTGGATCCCCCCCCGCTTCAGCACCGGTTTGAGCGATGCTCGGAGGATGGAGAGGGACGACACGCTGCTGGAGGTCGGCGCGCAGTTCGCCGCCGCAGCGCCGAGTCACCCGCAAGTAGCCGCGGAGTCCGAGCTCGTCGCGCCCGGACTTCCGCCGCGCTATCACCTGATCTCGCAGATCGGAGCAGGCGGCATGGGGCGCGTCTTCCGTGCGCGCGACACCACCCTCGGCCGCGACATCGCGATCAAGCTGATCGAGCTGAGCTCGGCCTCCTCCGCGTTGAAGGAACGCTTCATCCGTGAGGCCCATGCGACGGCGCGGCTCGAGCACCCGAACATCATCAAGGTCTTCGATGCCGACCCCGTGGGTGGGTGGCTCGCGATGGAGCTGGTCGCCGGACGAGCCCTTGACGCGGTGGTGGAAAGCGAGCGGGTCCTCCCACCGAGACGAGTGCGGATGATCGCCGCCCAGGTGCTAGGAGCGCTCGCCGCTGCTCACGCCGCGGGTGTGATCCACCGTGATCTCAAGCCGAGCAACATCCTGATCGATGACACCGACAAGGTGACCTTGCTCGACTTCGGAGTCGCGCGACTCGTGGACCACACCGTCACTGGAACCGGCGAGACGCTGGGCACGCCGGCGTACATGGCGCCCGAGCAGCTCCGTGGTGCCAAGGTCGATGCTCGAACCGATCTGTACAGCCTCGGCGCGACGCTCTACGAGCTCGTGCGCGGGGAGCGGGTGGCGACGTTCAGCGCTCCCACCGCGAGCGACCTCGCAGCGATGCGGGACGCCTGTCAGGCCGAGCACGGCCTCGCCCACGTGATCGAACGCTGCCTGCAGGAAGCTCCCAGCGCGCGGTTCCCCACCGCCGTCGAAGCCCGGGCCGCGCTCGTCGGCCCGACTCCGAGCACCCCGCAACCATCGCCGACCGTCGTGGCGCTGCCGGAGGCGCGGATCGCGCGCGCTACGGTGCGCCCGGGGTTCTGGATCGGTCTGGTGGGAGTGCTGGGTGGGGCGCTGTGGTTCACGCGCTCTCACAGCGAGCCTTCCGCACCCACGGACACGACCGTGAACGTCATCGACCCGACCGAGCCACCGATCACGACCAGCGAACCGCCGCCGACACGCTCACCGTCATCCTGGTTCGCGCGCAACCGCGTTCACTGCAACCCGGTCGAGGTCGCGGTCGCGATGGCGGATCCACAACTCGACGAGGACCGCGCTGCGGGCGCATTCCGAGCCGCGTGTTACGTGCTCGCCGGCAGGCTCGAGTCCGCCCGCGCGACCCTCGTGGCGATCCGAGACGAGCGCGAACGCAGGCGCGCCGTCGACTTCGTGTTCCAGATCGTGCATCCGATCGCCGACGCCGGTGATGACGCCGCCGCTGGGCCAGGGATGGAGCTGGTCGCGGACCTGTGGCCAGGTCACTACATGGCGTTGTTTCACGCGGGGATGGCACGTGCGATCGCAAGTGACGATGCACGTGCGCGCGCCTACCTGACGCACTTTCTCGAGGTCTACCGCCAACCCGACCAATGGACCGAGATGGCGAAGCGCGCCCTCGCTGCGCTCGACCGACCTCGCGCGCAGCGCAAGGTTACCCTCGGCCAAGAAGGCAACATCCTCGATTGAACCAGTGGTAGGAAGCGGTGTGCTCGCCGAGACGCTGGTCGAAATTCTGGTCTGTCCGCGGTCGAAGCAGCCGCTGATCTATTTTCCGAAGGGTGAGGGAAATACGGACGCCGCTTCCGCGATGCTGATCTGCCCCCAGGCACGGCTCAAGTACCGGATCGAAGACGGAGTTCCGATCCTGCTCGTCGACGAGGCGGAGGAGCTGTCGCCCGACCAGGCACGGTCGTTGGTGGCACGTGCAAAAGAGCTGGGGCTTCGGATCCCGGCTGGGCTGTGATTCTAAGTTCTTAGCATCCCCAACAGCCTTGACGCGTAGTCCCATGGGCTGTTAGATCGCGGCGTCTCGCTGGGAGCTCCACGCGTGTTGAAATCGCTTTCCATCTTCACGGGTAATGCGAATCGCGCGCTGGCAGACGAGATCTGCAAGTTCGTCGAGATTCCGCTCGGCCGTGCAGATGTCACGCACTTCTCCGACGGCGAGATCTACGTCGAGATCGGGGAGAACGTCCGCGGCGTCAACTGCTTCCTCGTCCAGCCCACGTGCTCGCCGCCGAACCAGTCGCTGATGGAGCTGCTGATCATGATCGATGCGCTCAAGCGCGCGTCGGCCGGCAGCATCGTCGCGATCATCCCGTACTTCGGGTACGCGCGGCAGGATCGCAAAGCAAAGCCGCGCACGCCGATCACGAGCAAGCTCGTCGCGAATCTGATCACGGCCGCCGGTGCGGATCGCGCGCTCGCGATGGATCTCCACGCCGGTCAGATCCAGGGCTTCTTCGACATCCCGTTCGACCACCTCTACGCGATGCCGGTCCTGATCGAGGAGCTGCGCATGCTCGGGTACGGCGGCGATGGCACCGTCGTGGTGTCGCCCGACGCCGGTGGCGTCGAGCGCGCCCGCGCCTTCTCGAAGCGCCTCGGCACCAGCCTGGCGATCATCGACAAGCGCCGTCCCGCACCGAACGTCACCGAGGTGATGAACATCGTCGGTGACGTCCGCGGCAAGAAGGCGGTGATCGTCGACGACATCATCGACACCGCGGGCACCCTGACCTACGCCGCCCACGCGATCATGGAGGCTGGCGCCGCCAGCGTCGCCTGCTGTGCCTCCCACGCCGTGTTTTCGGGTAAGGCGGTCCAGCGGATCATCGATTCACCGCTCAGCCATGTTGTGGTGACCAATACGATTCCGCTCTCCGAGCAGGGGGCGGCGTGCCCCAAGGTTCGCGTGAAGAGCGTCGGACGCTTGCTCGGCGAAGCCATCAAGCGTATTCACCACGGCGATTCCATCAGCTCGCTGTTTGTTTGAGCCTCGGAAGACCTGCCTTTAAAGAGAGAACGTCATGGAAGTCGGAAAGCTCACGGTTTCGGTTCGCAGCAACTCTGGCCACAAGGGCGCTGCTCGCAAGCTGCGCACCGAGGGCAAGGTCCCGGGCGTTTGCTACGGCACATCGACGGATGGCGGCCGGATCGAGCCGCTTCCGATCATCGTCGACGTCAAGCAGCTCCGCGCGGCGCTCGACCCGGTTCGCAAGCAGAACACCGTCATCAACCTGACGATCGAGGGAGCCGCCGGCGGTAGCAAGGCGCTCCACGCACTGGTCAAGGACTACCAGCTGCATCCGATCCGCCGCGAGATCACGCACGTCGATCTCCTCGCGATTGATCCGAACAAGGAAGTCCTCGCGGAAGTCCCGCTCGAGTTCATCGGCAAGCCGGCCGGCGCGATCAACGGCGGTCAGATCCGCATCGTTCTCCGTCGCCTCGAAATTCGCAGCAAGCCGTCGGACATCCCGGTGAAGCTCACCGTCGACGTCTCGCCGCTCGAGATCGGCGACGTGATCCACGTCTCCGCCGTCGCGCTGCCCGCCGGTGTCACCGCGGTCACCGGTCGCGACCTCGCGGTCGTTACCTGCGCCGCCCCCGAGGAAGAGGCTGTCGCGACGCCGGTCGAGGGTGCTGCCCCGGCCGAGGGTGCTGCGGCCGCCGCGGCTCCGGCCGCTGGCGCGAAGGATGCGAAGGCTCCGGCTGCTGGTGGCAAGGAAGGCGCGAAGGCGCCCGCCGCTGCTGGTGGCAAGGCCGCCGCGCCCGCGAAGCCCGCTGCCAAGAAGTAAGACCCGTATGGGGTTGGTGCACGTGCCACGTGAGACGTGCACGTGCTCGTGCCATCGTCCGAGCGTTCGCCTACCCTGCACGGGCGCTCCAGTCCGTCGGTTCGACACGCCCCGGATCGTGGACGTGTGCTCGTCGCGCCTGACCTATAAGGGCGCTCCGTCGAGCGTTCGCCGGTGGATCGGCACACCGACGGGACAGGCTGCGGATCGTGAACGTGCAGGTGCACGTTCCACGAGCACGATCACGGAGCTCCACTGATGTGGCTCGTGGTCGGGCTGGGCAATCCCGGTGCGAAGTACGCACGCAACCGCCACAACATCGGGTTCATGGTCGTCGACGCGCTCGCGCGCGATGCCGGCCTGCCCGACTGGTCCGACAAGCATGGAGGTCAGGTCACCTCCGGCCTCATCACCACCGAGCGCGGACGCGAGCGGGTTCAGCTGCTCAAGCCGATGGAGTTCATGAACCTGTCCGGCTTCGCCACCATGCGCGCCGCGCAGTTCCACAAGGTCGACGTCGAGAACATCCTCGTCGTCCACGACGAGATCGACCTCGCCGCGGGGCTCGTCCGGCTCAAGAGCGCCGGTGGCCACGGCGGCCACAACGGGCTGCGCTCGATCACCGAGCAGCTCGGGAACAAGTTCCAGCGGCTCCGCATGGGCGTCGGCCGCGACCCGAACAGTCCATTGGGCAGCAAGGACGCTGCGAACTGGGTGCTGGGCGATTTCCCGAAGGCGCAGGAAGACGCGGTTTCTCGCATGATCTCCGCAGGCTGTGAGGACATCGCCGCCGTGCTCGCCGTGGGCATCCTCCCCGCGATGAACAAGCACAACGCACGCGCGAGCCTGTTCCCTTCCTAATCGACCGTGATATAGAGCCGCCTCTTTCGATCCTTGCTCGTCGAGCCAACGACGGGCTTCACACCCACAAGGAAGCTACATGGCACGCCTGCAGTCACTCCGAGATACGCCGAATACGGCCCGCGAATACGAGACCACGTACATCCTCCGCCCCAACACGCCGAACGAAGGCGTTGCCGAGGTGAATACCCGCATCCGCGGGATCATCGAGAACATGGGCGGCAAGGTGATCAAGGTCGACAACTGGGGCAAGCGCCGCTTGGCCTACGAAGTCGCCAAAGAGCGCAAGGGCATCTACCTCTACTGGCTCTACCTGGCGCAGCCGGGCGTGGTCGAAGAGACCGAGCGCAACCTCCGCATGCTCGACAGCGTGATCCGCTACCTCACCGTGCAGGTCGATACCAACATCGACATCACGGCGCGGCCGACGGAGCTCGACGACGCGTCGTACGAGAAGGCCGCCCAGACTGCAGCCGACGAGGAAGACATGTTCCTGTCGCGCGGTCCCGACCTCAGCGATTCGTCGGATGCCGACGACTACACCGCCCCCGGCTTCGAGGACGTCGACCTGACCGGCGGCGGCGCGCTCCCCACCCCCACCGTGGAGAAGGAATAAGTCATGACGATGCGTATGAATGAAGACGACGGGATGTCCGATCGCGATGACGACCGTCGTGGTGGCAAGGGTCGCGGCGGCATGGGCGGCGGCAAGCGCAAGCTGCTGTCCGACGAAGTCGTGGCCAAGATCGATTACAAGAACCCGCAGATCCTGCGCTCGTTCGTCACCGACCGCGGCAAGATGATCCCGCGCCGCATCAGCGGTGCGAGCGCTCGCCAGCAGCGCGTGATCTCGACCGCGATCCGCCGCGCGCGCATGCTCGCGTTGCTGCCGTTCTCGGTGACAGGAGACTAGTCATGGCGATGCAAATCATCCTCACGCAGGACGTCGACCACCTCGGCAAGGCCGGGGAGCTCGTCTCCGTCAAGCCGGGCTACGGCCGCAACTACCTCGTCCCTCGCGGCCTCGCCGTGTCGGCGACGGTGAAGAACAAGAACCGCCTCGATCACGAGAAGTCGCTGATCGAGAAGAAGGTCGTCAAGGAGCGCGGCATCGCGACCGAGATCGCGGCCAAGATCAACGTCATGACGCTGCAGTTCGAGCGTCAGGTCGGCGAGGACGAGAAGCTGTTCGGCTCGGTCACCTCGCGCGACATCGCGGATCAGCTGAAGAAGGCGAACGTCGAGATCGACCATCGCTGGATCCAGCTCGATCAGACGATCAAGGCGCTCGGCAAGTACGAAGTCAACGTGCGGCTCGCCGCCGGCGTCGCCGCGACCCTGAAGTTCTGGGTCGTCGGCAAAGACAAGTAGAGAACGCCAGAGAACGACCAGCAATGGTCGGGAGAAATCGCAACGCCGGCAACGGCCGTTGCGATTTTTCGTTGGAGCCATGCCGCGCGTGCGTCGAGAGCTCGTTGTCTTCTCGCTGTTCGCTGCGGGAGTCGCGATAGCTCTGCGCCTTGATTTACAGGTGTCAGACGGGATCGCTACAGTCGTTCGATGGCGCGTCGCGTGCTCCCGCACAATCTCGACGCCGAGGCATCTGTCCTCGGTGGCGTGATCCTGCGCAATGACGTGCTCAGCCAGATCGACACGCTCGAGCCGGACGACTTCTACGATCACAAGCACAAGATCGTGTTCCAGGCGATCCGCAACCTGGAGGCCGCGTCCAGACCGATCGACGTCGTCACGCTCGAGGTCGAGATCGAGAAGCAGGGCAAGCTCGAGGCGATCGGAGGGATCGGCTTCCTCGGCGAGCTCGCGCTGCGCGTGCCCACCGCGGACAACGTCCTGGCGTACACCGAGATCGTCTCGGACAAGCACCAGGCTCGCAAGCTCATGCTCGCCAGTGGCGAGATCATGGAGAAGGGCTACGAGGACGGGCTCGAGGTCCGCGACTACCTCGACGAAGCTGAAGCCAAGATCTTCGAGGTCACGCAGCGCCGCGACAAGGCAGGTCCCGAGCCGATCAAGGGGCTCGTCAAGAAGGTGTTCTCCTCGCTCGACGAGCGCTTCAAGTCGGCGGACGGCATCACGGGCGTGCCCACCGGGTTCGCAGATCTCGATGCCCGCACGGCCGGGCTACAGCCCACGGAGCTCATCATCCTCGCGGCGCGCCCCGCGATGGGCAAGACGTCGTTCGCGCTGTCGCTCGCGCAGAACGCCGCCACCACGGGTGGCTGGCCGTGTCTGGTGTTCTCGCTCGAGATGTCGAGCACCCAGCTCGCCGAGCGCATGCTGTGTAGCGAAGCGAAGGTGGACTCGTCGGCGCTGCGCCGCGGGCAGCTGCAGCGCCAGGACATGACGAACCTGACGTACGCGGCCGCCACGTTGTCGAAAGCACCGATCCTGATCGACGACACGCCTGCCCTGTCCCTGCGCGAGCTGCGCGCGCGGGCCCGGCGGTTTCGCACCAACCCCGAGCTGTTCCCCAAGGTCGGCGGGCGCAAGACGGGCCTGATCGTCGTCGATTACTTGCAGCTGATGCGTGGCTCGCCGCAGGCGGCGAAGGCGTCGCGCGAGCAAGAGATCAGCGAGATCTCCCGCGGGCTCAAGGGGCTCGCGAAGGAGCTCGACATCCCGGTGCTCGCACTCTCGCAGCTCAACCGCTCGCTCGAGAATCGCACCGACAAGCGGCCGCAGCTGTCGGACCTTCGCGAATCGGGAGCGATCGAGCAGGACGCCGACGTCATCATGTTCATCTACCGCGACGTGATCTACAACAAGGACACCGAGCACCCGAACATCGCCGAGGTGATCATCGGCAAGAACCGTCACGGCGCCACCGGCACCGTCGAGACGCTGTTCGAGGGTCGCTACACGCGCTTCGAGAACATGTCTCAGCGCCCCGACATGCCGAACAGAGAATGATGGCGATGGCGAAGGCGAAGTCCTCGGCGAACAAGCCGGCGCCGACGAAGTACGGCAGCGCCCGCGAAGCCAGCGGCGACTGCGACGAGGCCTGACTCGACGAACCCAGCGGCGACTGCGACGAGGCCTGACTCGACGAACCCAGCGGCGACTGCGACGAGGCCTGACTCGACGAACCCAGCAGCGACTGCGACGAAGCCTGACTCGACGAAGCCAGCAGCGCCCGCGACGAAGCCTGGCTCGACGAAGCAAGCGACGAAGCCTGGCTCGACGAAGCCTGGCTCGACGAAGCAAGCAGCGCCCGCGACGAAGCCTGGCTCGACGAAGCAAGCGACGAAGCCTGGCTCGACGAAGCCTGGCTCGACGAAGCCTGGCTCGACGAAGCAAGAGCGCCCGCGAAGCCGCCTGCACCAACGAAGCGGACGCACGCGACGCAGCCGCCCACCCTCGCCGGGCTGCACGCGGCGATCACGAAGGCCGCGAACGCCAAGCAGCTCGACAAGGTGGCGAAGCTCACCCTGCACGCGACGCTGCGCGGCTTTGGCTACGAGGTTCACGATGCTGCCGGCGGCGAGACGGTTCGCTGCACCCTCGATCTGCCGCGGGTGTAGTGTCGTCACATGAGGCTCGTCGCGCTCGTGTTCCTCGTCGCCTGCACCGAGCACGGGAAGGGTGGAGGTGGCGTGTTCGACAGCGGCGTCTCGCTCTGCGAGCCTGCGCCGGACCTCGGCTGCCCGGCGGGACCGCAATGCGGGATCGCGTGCTGCGGCCAGGGCGAGAGCTGCGTCGAGGGCGCGTGCACGTGCAACGGCGGCCGGAGCTGCGTGGATGGCGATGTCTGCGCGGCGCTCGGCCCCAGCGACGGCGTGTGCGGCGGCGCCTGCTGTGGTTCGATCGGCAACCCCTGCCCTCTCTGAGCGGTGTAGCCTCGACAAATGAGGCTCGTCATCGCGTTGGTTCTGGCGCTCTCCGCCTGTAGCGAGCACGGCCAGGGCGGCGCGGTGGTCTGCCGGTTCAACGGCGAGAATCACTTCCCCGGCGACTTCTTCTCGGCCGGCGACTCCTGCAACTTCTGCGAGTGCGTCGACGAGGCCGGACGCGGTCGGGTGTCGTGCAGCACGGATGATTGCGGCGACGGCGGCCTGCGCGATGCCGGGCTCGAGGACGCCGTGGCTCCTCCGCCGGACCCCACCGAACCGGTCGACGCTGGCTTCTGAGTCTTCTGAATCGCTGGCCGAGCGCTGCAAGCGGTCTCGTGGCGTCGTAAGATGGCGCCGTGCCGAATCCGCAACCCGGGTCCACCCTCGACGCATATCGCGTCGAAGGCACCCTCGGTGCGGGCTCGATGGGCGAGGTGTTCAAGGGGATCGACCAGGGCCTCAATCGCCGCGTCGCGATCAAGATCCTCAGCGAGAAGCACCGCGATAGCCCCGAGCTGCGGCAGCGGTTCGTCCGCGAGGGCCGCGCGGTCGCCGCGATCCAGCACCCGAACGTCGTCCAGGTGTTCACGACCGGCAACTACGACGGCCGCCCGTACATCGCGATGGAGTTGCTCGAGGGTACCGACCTCGGCTCGATCATCGAGAAGAGCGGCCCGATCGACAATGCCCGGGCCGCGCACGCGATCCTCGACGCCGCGCAGGGGCTCGCAGCCGCGGCGAAGGCCGGGCTGATCCATCGCGACGTCAAGCCCTCGAACCTCGTGCGGCTGACCGACGGCAAGGTCAAGGTCACGGACTTCGGCCTCGCGAAGCCGATGGATCCGGGCAGCGAGCCCGCGTTGACGGCGATGGGTGTCGTCGTCGGCACGCCCGACTACATCGCCCCCGAGCAGGCCCGTGGCGAGTCGATCGACGAGCGCGTCGACATCTACGCGCTCGGCGGAACCATGTACTTCCTGCTCACCGGCATGCCGCCGTTCCGCACCGGCAAGCCCGCCGAGGACAAGTACCTCAAGGTCGTCGCGCGGCACCTGCGGAACCCCGCGCCCGATGCGTCGGTCGCGAACCCGAAAGTCGATCGCGAGCTCGCCGAGCTCACCAAGACGATGATGAACAAGAAGCCGGCCGATCGGCCCGGCTACGAGGAGCTGATCTCGCGGCTCACCGACATCCTCGCGCGGCTCGATCCGAACGCGGTGCCGTCGCTGGTGTCGTCGCGCGAGCGCAGCCGGCCGATCATGGTGCCCGGCGGAGTGCCCGATCCAGCGGAGCTCGAAGGGGGGGCGTCCCTCGACATGCTGCCGCCGCGCGCGTTCCCGATCTGGCTCGTCATCCTGACGTTCCTGTCGATCGCCACGTTCGTCGCCGGCCTCGTCGTCTACCTCCGGCGCGTCGAGCCCGGCGAGGTCACCGGGGGCGTGACGCCCGCCGACGCAGCTCCCGCCGATGCCGCGAAGCCGGCCCCACCGCCGAACATGGTGCTGCTCAAGCGCAAGGACGGCACACCGTTCTACGCGGATCTCAAGCCGGTCCGGCTCGACGCGTTTCGCCAGGTGTTCAAGAAGCACGATCAGAAGGGCAACCCCGACGAGCCCGTCGTGATGGTCTCCTACAACGAGGCGCGCGGCTTCGCCGACTCCAGCGGCAATCGGCTGCTCACCCTCGAGGAATGGGACGCAGCGGCGGCCGCCGATGGCTTCGTCTCGGGCGGCGATCTCCTCGAGTGGGTGGCCTCGACCGATGACAAGGACAAGTCGGTCCACAAGCGGAACACCACCGCGACCCGCCCCGACGCGAAGCACAAGGACGTCACGTTCCGCATGGGTCGGGATGTGAAGTGATCCTAGCGCGAGCCTGCGAGCTCGCGATTTCCGTGCGATTTCCGTACAGGCGAGCACCTCGCGAGGCGATCAAGAAGAAGCCCGCATGAGTGCGGCTTCACCCGGACTCATGCGGGGTTCTTCCCCTATAGTCGCCGTCGTGTCGGACGTCGATCGCCTCGTCGAGCTCATCACCCAGCGCGTGCAAGAACGCCTCACCCATGGGGGCCAGCCTCTCGCCAAGCTCAACGTGCTGCCGCGCGATCGCGGCGAGTGCAACGATGACGGGGCACCCGGCGAAGACTGCGCGGGCTGCGGCGCGTGCGTCGTCCGTCGCCCGTGGTCGGTGCGTGCGAGCGAACAAGCCGGCGCCACGCGCGTCGGCGCGATGCCTGGTGTTGGTGCCGTCCCCGCGGATCTCGCGAAGCTGATCGATCACACGTTGCTCAAGCCCGAGGCCACGCGGGACGAGGTGGTCAAGCTGTGCGAGGAAGCGAAGAAGCATCACTTCGCCTCGGTCTGCGTCAACACCACCTGGGTGCCGCTGTGCAAGGCCCTGCTCTCCGGCAGCGACGTGATGGTGTGCGCGGTCGTCGGCTTCCCGCTCGGGGCGATGGCGCCGACGGCCAAGGCCTACGAGGCGCGCGAAGCGGTCCGGCAAGGCGCGCGCGAGATCGACATGGTGATCAACATCGGCGCGCTCAAGTCGCGCGACTACGAGACCGTGTTCGAGGACATCTGCCGCGTCGTCAAGTCGTCCGCGCCGGCAGGTGTGAAGGTGATCCTCGAGACCTCGGCACTCGACACCGAGCAGAAGATCATCGCGTGCTCGCTGTCCAAGCTCGCGGGCGCGGCGTTCGTCAAGACGAGCACCGGCTTCGGCAAGGGCGGCGCCACCGTCGAGGACATCCAGATGATGCGCCGGATCGTGGGCTCCGAGCTCGGCGTCAAGGCGTCGGGGGGCGTGCGCACCGCCGAGGACGCGATCAAGATGGCGCAGGCCGGCGCGAACCGCCTCGGTGCCTCGGCGTCGGTCGCGATCGTGACCGGTACGGCCACTGCCAAGGGTGGCTACTGAGAACGGATCAGGCGCCGCTCGACGCCTGGTGGGATCCGAAGGACAGCGAGTGGGTCCACGGCGCGAAGGATGACGAAGGTCGGCTGGTCGGCGAGGTTCGCTACTGGAACGCCGACGGCGACTTGATCTCGACCGCCGAGCACGTCGCCGGCAAGCCGCACGGCATCGCGCGCCGCTACTACAGGACCGGCGAGATCGCGCAGGAC
>JANNBP010000503.1:0-23090 GCA_031385555.1 Deltaproteobacteria bacterium
TGCAAGTCGGTCCCGGGGACTCGCGCGACTCGCAGTCCGGCAGCACCGATCAGCAGTGGCTGATCCGCGAGGCGCAGGCGATGGCGCGGCTGGCTCACCCGAACGTGATCGCCGTCCACGACGTCGGTCAGCTGCCGGGACATCGCGTGTTCGTCGCGATGGAGCAGGTCGATGGCGTGACGCTGCGGATCTGGCTGCGCGACAACGTGCGGCCGTGGCGCGAGGTCCTCGAGTTGATGGTCGCGGCGGGCAACGGGCTCGCGGCGGCGCACAAGAGCGGGCTCGTCCATCGCGACTTCAAACCCGACAACGTGCTCGTCGGCAAGGATGGCCGCGCGCGCGTGATGGACTTCGGGCTCGCGCGGCTGCGACCCGATTCCGCACAAGGGGCCGCGGGCGGGCAAGCCGGTGGGTCCGGCGAGACGAGCGTGCCGGATCGCCAGTCGGATTCGTCGGTCGAGGCGCGCAGCCCACTGCATGCTCCGCTCACCGAGGCGGGCACCGTGATCGGCACGCCCGCGTACATGGCGCCCGAGATCGGCGACGGCCTCCTCGCCGATGCGCGCAGCGATCAGTTCTCGTTCGGCGTCGCGCTGTACGAGGCGCTGTATCGCGCGCGCCCGTTCGGCAAGGGCGAGGTTCGCACCACGCCGAAGCAGCCGCCCGATTCCAAGATCCCCGAGCGCGTGCAGCGCGTGGTGATGCGAGCGATCCAGGCCGATCCGGCGCTGCGCTTCCCGTCGATGGACGAGCTGCTCGTCGAGCTGACGCGTGCCTCGGCCCCACGGCGCACGCCGCTGATCGCGGGTCTCGCCGTGCTCGGCCTCGGCGCCGCGGCAATCGCGGGGTTCGCCGCGTCGAAGAATAGCGACGCACAGGCGGAGAACCAGCTGTGCAAGGGAGCGGAGCGCCGGCTCGCCGGGATCTGGGACGCCCCGTCACGCGCGGCGATCACCACGTCATTCGCGGCGAGCGGCCGGCCGTTCCAGGCCAAGACCTCGGAGGCGGTGGCGAAGGCGCTCGACGGCTACGCGATCCAGTGGACGGCCGCGGCCACCGAGGCCTGCGAAGCGACGCGGCTGCGTGGCGAGCAGACGGAAGAAGTGCTGTCGCTGCGGCAGGCCTGCCTCGATCAGCGGCTCTACGACCTGCGCGCGCTGGTCGTCGTGCTCGGCACCGCCGACGACAAGATGGTCGAGGCCGGCGACAGTTTGGTCTTCCAGCTCGATCCGCTCGAGCGCTGCGCGAACGTTCAGGCGCTGCGTGCACCGGGGTTGCCGCCGGTCGAGCCGCGCGACAAGGTCGAGGAGCTGCGGCGACTGCTCGCGAGCAGCAAGGCCGAGCTGATCGCGGGGCGGCACTTCGGGTCGATGGAGGCGGCGCGCAAGGCGGCGATCCTCGCCGGCGAGGTCAAGTACGAGCCGTACCGCGCCGAGGCGTTGCTCGTGCGCGGCGCCTCGCTCGCCGGCATCGGCAACACCACCGAGGCGAACACGGTGTTCTCCGACGCGGTGTGGGCGGCGCTCGTGTCGAATCGCCACGACCTGGTGACGATGGGGGCGATGTCGAACGCGGCGGTGGTGGCGGAAGGGCGCGTCGGCGAATCGAAGATCTGGCTCGGTCTCGCGCGGACGTCGGCGGCACGGCTCGGCAGCGACGCGCAGCTCGAGCAGCGCCTGCTCCAGGTCGAAGGCCTGGTCGCCGCGACGCGCGGGGATCTGCAGGCCGCGATCGCGTCGCAGCTAACGGCGCTCGCGATCGCGGAGCGGTCGCTCGGTGCGACCAACCCGGCGCTGTGGTCGGATCTCGACGTGATCGGCGTGACGCTCGCGAAGAGCGGCGCGTGGGAAAAGGCGATCCCGCCGCTCGAGCGTGCGCTGGCGCTGCGCGAAGCCGCCGTCGGCAACGACCACCCCGACATCGCCGGGATCCTCACCAACCTCGGCGCCGGTTACAGCAACACCAACCAGGCCGACAAGGCGCGTGCGGCATACGAGAAGGCGCTGTCGATCCGCGAGCGTGCCGATGGGCCGCGCAACCCGATGCTGATCCTGACGCTCAACAACATGGCCGATGCCATGACCCGAGCGAAGGACCACCAGAACGCACTCCACTACGTCGAGCGTGGCCGGCTGCTCGCCCTCGAGATGCTCGGCAAGGCGGCGCCGATGTATCACGCGATCTCCACCACCCACGCCGAGGCACTCGCCGCGGCTGGCCGCATCCCCGAGGCGCTGAAGGCCTACGACGAGGTGCTCGTCCTCGAAGAGCAGCACAAGTCGCCGTACCTCGCGCACACCCTCGCATCGCGTGCGGCGCTCGCCCTCGACGCGAAGAGGTGGACCGAGGCGATCGATCTCGAGACGCGCTCGATCACGACCTTCGAGGCGGCCTCGGGCAAGGAGGCGCCGGATCTGTTCAAGCCGCTCGCCGGCATGGGCCAGGCCAAGCTAGGGCAGGGCAAGCGGGCGGAGGCGCAGCCGTTCTTGGAGCGCGCGCTCGCGATCGCCACGAAGTCTCAGCTCGGTCCCCACGATGTCGACCCGGTGAAGAAGCTGCTCGCGCAGACGCGCTGAGCGCAGACGCGCGGAGCCGCACCGAGACGCGCCCCGCACCGGGGTTGCCGTCGCCCCGCACCGGGGTTGTCGTCGCCCCGCACCGGGGTTGCATTCGCCCGCGCCGGGGTTCATCCACGCACCGGGGTTGCCGCCGCACCGGCACCCGCATTCTCGGAATCCGCACCCGCATTCTCGGAATCCTTGTCCGGTGTCCGCCGGTATACGGACATCGAGTCCGACCATCGGACAGAACGGTCGCCATCTCGTTGAGTTGGCTGAACGACAGCGATGGCCAGCGGAATGCACTGCGCTCCCACGTGACTCTGCCACGGCCTGTCTATCCGCGAACGGCCAGCATGGTCACTCGCCGTTGTTCGCAACGGCAGTGTCTGCTGCACCCCGATCGTGAGAGCGTGAACGCGTTCATCTACTGCCTGGCCGTTGCCGCTCAGCGGCATCAGATCGACTTGCTCGACTTCATACAGCTCTCAAATCACCTACACGACGCGATTTACGACCGCCATGGCAACGCGCCCGCGTTCTATCAGGACTTCCACCGACTACTCGCTTGCTGCATCAACGTGCTTCGGGGCCGCAGCGAGAATGTCTTCGCGACCACGCAACCGAACGTCGTGATCCTCGCTACGACAGAAGACCTCATACGTCGCTTGGTCTACGTCGCCACGAATGCGGTCAAGCATGACCTCGTCGCACGCGTCGACGACTGGCCTGGAGCGAGTGGATATCGCGCACTGCTCGAGAACAAGCCGCTTCGCGCTACGCGCCCCAAACACTTCTTCAGTGCAGACGGCGACATGCCGGAGGAGGTCACGCTGTGGGTTGGCATTCCTCCAGAGCTCGGCGACCGTGAAGAGATCCTCAGCGAGGTGAAGCGCCGCGTGGAAGAGTTTGAACGCGAGAAGGCGGCGGAGCGAGCGCGAACCGGCACGCGAGTGCTGGGCCGCGCCGCGGTGTTGCGCCAGCACTGGACCTTCATCCCGACCACGACTTCGCCTCGGCGACCCCAGCGACGGATCGCCTCTGCTTGTCGATTGACCCTCGAAAAGCTACTAGACCAATGGCGCGACTTCCTGGACGCGCATGGCAAAGCGCGCCTCGCGTTGCTCGAGGGACACCCTATTCCGTTCCCGTTCGGCACGTACTGGCTACGCCGCTATGTCGGCGTGCCGGCGCAGCAGCCGAATTTTTCGAGCTAGTCATCACAGCTGAGACTTTGCGGCCCGAGTCAATCGGGTCGTCGCGGCGTGGTCAATCATTTGTGCTCGAGGTGATTCGCTAGACTTCGTTGGTGGCGAAGCCGCTCATCTAGGGGTCTGGGAGCCAGCTCACCCCCGGTGCGCTGGGTGACACCCCCGGTGCGTTGGTGGCACCCCCGGTGCGCTGGGTGGCACCCCCGGTGCGCTGGGTGGCGCGGGGACGCGCTGAGACCTGCCTACTTGATGTCGGCGAGGATGTCGACACACTCGTCGACCCACGGGTCCTTGGCGAGGTTGTCGCGCCACTTGACGACGCGGTCATCGGGCTTGCCGTTCGGAGGCGGCGGAGGTGCGGCGTCGTCGTGGATCGGCTTGACCGTCAGCCGCATCGGCGCGTTCTTGAGATCCGGCGACGCGGCATCGAGCGCGGCCTTCTGGTCCTTCTTGCGCTGATCCCACGCCGTGCGTTGCAGCGGGATCCGCGTGTCGTTGCGCCGCGCCTTGAGCACCTTGGTGGCCGCCGCGATCCTCGAGAGGATCGGGTTCTTCGCCACGCGCGCCGCGCTGTTGCTCTTGAGCACCGGCAGCTTCCAGCTCACCGGCCAGTTGCCATGCGGAGCCGCGTCGATCTGCGACCACGCGATCGCGTGTTCGAGCTCGCGCTCGCCGGTGTCGAGGTGACCCGCCGGGTTCGGCAGCACGATGTCGGGGAGCACGCCTTCCTTCTGCGTCGAGCTGCCGTTGACGCGGAAGAACTGCTGGATCGTGATCTTGAGGACGCCGAGCTCGACCTTGCCCCCGGTGGCGCGGTCGAGATCCGCGATCGTCTGCACGGTGCCTTTGCCGTGCGTCGGACCGGTGCCGACGATGATCGCGCGGCTGTAGTCCTGGAGTGCGCCGGCGAGGATCTCCGACGCCGAGGCGCTGAACTGATCTACCAACACGATCATCGGCTTGTCGAAATCGACGCCGCGCTTGTCGGCGGTGTGGACCTCTCGCTTGCCCCGCGAATCCTGGACCTGGACGACCGGGCCGGCATCGATCAGCTCGTCGGCCATCTCGACGGAATCGCCGAGCAGGCCGCCACCGTTGCCGCGGATATCGAGGATGACGCCGGCGACCTTCGCCTGCTTGAGCTCGCGCAGCAGCTTGCCGACGTCACCGGCGGCGGTGCGCTGACCGGCTTGCCGGCCACCGTAGAAGCTCGGCAAGTGGATGTAGCCGTACTGCTGCCCGTTCACGTGCGACAGGATCGCGCCGCGCGCGTACGAATCCTCGAGCACGACGACATCGCGCGTGATCGCGATCGTCTCCTCGGTGCCCGCCTGCTTCTTGATGCGCAGGCGCACCACCGTGTTCTTCTTGCCGCGGACCATTTTTACGACGTCGTCGATCTTCATGTCGACGACATCGACCGGGTCCTTGCCCTCTTGCTGCACGGCCAAGATCAAATCTCCGCTCGACAGGCCACCGTGCCGCCAGCTCGCGCCGCCGGGGACGATGTCCTTGACCTCGATGTAGTGATCGCGTTCGCCGAGCACGGCGCCGATACCTTCGAGCTGGCCGGTCATCCTGATGTCGAAGTTCGCCTTGTCGGCGGGCGGCAAGTAGGTCGTGTGCGGGTCGTAGACCGACGCGACCGCGTTGATCAGGTCGGAGGCGGCGTCGAGTGGGGCGGGCTGACGGAGCCGGGCGAACCGACCCGAGTACTGCTTCGCGAGATCGCCGCGCGCCTTCTGATCGCGGGTTTCGGCGGTCGTCGGGATGTCCTTGACCATCGTGTGCTTGTCGTCGTCGTCGTCGTCGACGGCGGGCGCGTCGCTGTTTGGCTTGACCGCACCCTGCGAGGAACCGCTGCCAGCAGCCGGCGGCGTCGGCTTGTTCGCCGCAACGAGCCGCGCTTCCATGATCGCGACGCGCTCCATCACCTCGAGCTCGAGGCGACGGCGCCAGCGATCGCGCAGATCCGCTTCGCTCGCGGCGGGCTCGATCTTCTTGGGGTCGAGCTCGATGAACTCTTCGTCGGTGTGGTCGAACGACTTGGTCAGCAGCTCCTGCACGAGCTTGTCGACCACCGCGACGCGCACCGCGTAGATCCGCGCGCCGTCGTGCGCGAGATCGAGCGAGCCGGCCTTCATCTCGTCGTCGATCTTGTCGGCGTGGCGCGCGAGCGCGTCGCGATCGCTGCGCAGCAGGAACAGCTTCGTCGGATCGAGGCGGTCCACATAGGTGTCGAACGCCGCGCGGGACACGCTGTCGTCGATCGATTTCCGCAGCAGGTGCTCGCCTTCGAGCAGGTGACTGATGGTCGCGGCGAGCGCCGCTTCGCGCGGATCGGGCGGCAGCGTGGGGCCGGCGTTGTCACCTTGCTGCCCGTTGTCCGTCGTTCTCGGAGACTCCACCTCGGGAGGCGGTGCCTTCGCGGAACTACAGGCGATTAGCAGCGCGAGGAGCGATGAAAAGCGTGCCACCTGCTCAATCTAGCCTGGATTCGGCGCGTGCAACCCGATGTTCGGAGGTCTTACGCAGCCGTGCGGTGCGCGCGATCACCAGAGGATTCCGACGGCGATCCTTGCGCCCGGCCCGTCCGTACCGGCATAGCCCTCGGCGGTGACGTCGGCGGTCATCTCCTTGTCCGTGGACGAGCGCTTCCACCCCAGCGCGAGGCCGGCTTCCGAGCGATCCTCCGTGACGCGTGCGGCGGTGCCGAGCGTGACCTGCGTGCCGCTGCGATCGCGGAGCTTGCGCTGAGCAAGCAGCGTCGCGACTCGATCCAATGAGGTCGCCTGAAGATGCACCACCGAGCGCGTGGTGTCGCGGCGGATCCACGCATCAGCGCCGGTGCGATCGTCGCGCTGCCGCACGGCGAGCCCCGCCATCGTCTCGCCCGACGACCGGCGGTATTTGACGCCCGCGTACATCTCGTCGACCGCGATGACGTCGAGCGACTTCCAGTCGCCTGGCAGGCCATCATCGACGAGCGGGACGCGCTGATATCCGACGAACACCTCGCCGCGACCTTCGCGCGTGGGATCCCACTTGAGCGCAGCGCGTGGTGCGACGAGCCGCGCGCGCTCGCCATCGAGTGCGCGGTCCTCGACGCGAACGCCGGTGGTGAAGGTCAGCGAAGGCGACCACATCCAGTCGTCGACGATGCCGAGCGACAGATCGGTGTGCCGGAGCGCGTCGCGGCGACCGGCTCCGCCACCCGCGCTCGCGTACGCGATGTGATACCCGGCAGCCTTGAAGCGCAGCTTCGCGTACGCGAGCCCGCCGGCGCGGTCGATCGTTCGCGTCGGATCCACCGCGACCTCGCGCGCTGCGATCTCGCTCGAGCGCTCGAGCCGTTCACCGGTCGCGAGGGCGCCAACCTCGAGCTTCGCGTCGAACCACTTCGCTTTCCACCGGGCCGTGCTCCAGCCGGCATCCGCATCGGGGCCATCGTGCGAGAGTCCGCTGATCATGAACTGGTGATCCCGGATCTGGCCATCGAGGCGCAGCATCCCGTCGCCCGCGAGCTCGCCTGCATCGCGACGAAGCACCAGGCCTGCCGCGGCCCACGCGTGGTCCTTGGAGATCGGTCCACCGAGGAACATCTCCCCCGACGCGGAGCTATCCGCATGGTCGTCGGCGCCGAGGATCAAGCGCGCTTCGCCTCGCTGCTCGTTGCTGCCGGAGCGCAGCGAGACGTCGGCTGCACCTCCGCTGCCCAGCGGGAGCTCGAACGGGACATCGCGCGAGTACGTCGTGACGTCCTCGACGAACGCGGTCGGGATGCCAGGTGCCGTGGTGAAGCGCCGCCCGCCTTCGACGGTGGTGACCACGCGTAAGGGGTCGGCAAACGCGACCGGCGCGATCCACGCGCGATGCGTGCGGTCGCGCGACACCGGCAGCAGTTGCCGCGAGATCGACGCGCCGAAGTGCGGCATCGACGTGAGCTCCGCCGGCGGGGGCCCGAAGCAGCCGCCGGTGTAGCCGTCTGTGGCGGCAGTGTCGTCGATCATCACCGGATCGAGCAGGACGTCGTCGACGAACATCCGCTGCTTGACAGTCTCCAGCGTGACGTCGAGGTAGTAGAGCGTGACGTCGTAGAACCCGGGCGGGACCTCGACCTTGTAGTTGCCGAGCTCGTCCGTGATCGCCGCGAAGCTGGCCGTGCCACCGCCGTGTGCGCTGACGACGACGGTCGCGCCGATCGCGACCTCACCCGAGGACTTGCTCCACGCGCGCCCGCTGATCGTCAGGTCCTTGGGCAGCGAGACCTCGCAGTTGCAGCTGGTCGGCCATGGATCGGGGGGGACCTCGCCCGGGAGGGGGGCCGCAGCGACGGGCCCAGTCACGAGCAAGAGCGGCAACCAGATGCGACGCACTCCACGGTCATCGCAGGTGGGCAGCCCGCACGCCCGTCCCGTCGGGTCACAGCGTGTTAGGGGGTGCGGTGCGGACGCAGCGTCCCGGGACAGCTAGACGACGGGCGTGACGCCCGGCGGCGCGGTGTCGTCGAGGATCTCGAACGCGGCTCGCCTGCTACGCAGCACGAGCACCGGCTTGCCGGGGCGCCGCAGCGTGACCTCGCAGCGCGCGATCTTCGAGTTCAGGCAGATCTTCGAGCCACCCGGCGGGTTGTGATAGCGGAGCGCGACGAACTCGTCGGGCTCGGCCTCGATCCGGATATCGATCGTGCCCTGCTTGTCGGTGGTCTCGAGGTGCCACTGATACGGCGCGTAGGCTCCGAGCGCGCGGATCGCACGCGTCAGCCCATTCCACGCGAGCCTCTCGTCCCCGAGGAGCAAGACGACCGGGCTGATCGGAGGGGTCCACACCGGACCGAACTTGAGCCGCGCGGTCGAGCACTCGAGGAAGGCGTCGGGAGCTTCGTCGAAGCCGGCGACCTGGCCCCACGCATACCGATCGGTGTGGCGCGAGCCCCAGTTGTGGTTCTGGCTGCCGACCCAGCGATCGATCGCGATCGGCTCGCCGTCGACCGTGATCGTCCCCGCGAACTTCGCGAGCGGCTTCGCGACCAGCAGCTTCGCGCGCGGTAGCTTGGTCGTGTACAGCCGCTCGGGGAGGAACAGCAGCGGCGGCTTCCCGTCGCTGTATTGCAGGTCCCACGCGATCGTATGCCCGTGGGCCGAGGTCTCGCCGCGCGACGTCGTCCCGTCGAGCGATGCATCCCCGACCTTCACCGCGAGGCGCTCGGATGCGAACGAGCACTTCGCCAGCGGCAGCTCCGTCTTGGCGGCGATGATCCGCTTGCCCCGATCGAACCAGATCGCCCACAGCTCGCCGATCGCCGCTTCGGGGCGGCCCGCCGGCGCGAAGATCGTGTAGCGGATCCAGAACGCGCGATCGGCGGCATCGTTCGCCCGCAGGAACCAGCTCTCGTAGTGACCGTCCTTGTCACCCGGCTTCCACCTCGCCCCGTTCCAGTCCACTAGTTAGTCCACTTCGACAAGATATCCTTCAGTGGACCACGCTCGCGCTTGCCGAGGGTGACGGGATACAGCGATTGCGTCTCCGGCACGGTCAGTCCGAAGCGGCCGCGCTCGAGCACCGCGCGCCAGAACACGCTGAACCGCTGATCGCAGATGAAGATGCACTCCAGCGACGCATCCTCCCAGCCCTCGTCGAAGCCGAGCTCCTGCGCGATGCGATCCTCGTCGGTGTCGGGCTTGTACTTCGTCGGGATCGCCCACCGGGCGTCGTGGTGTTTCGCGACCTCGAACGACTCGACCTGGACGAACAGCAGGAAGCGGTCCTCGTGCCGGCGAGGCTCGAGCTTGAGCGGATAGCCACGCTCGGTGGCGTACTCGAGCTTGTTCGCCGGGAGCTGGAGCACGGGGAAGTCGTCGTCGCCGGGGATCGGGATCGAGCGGGTCCACTCGAGGTCGGCGTAGCCGTGCGTCTCGGCGATCAACCGGAGCATCTCGGGCGGGATCTGCTTCACGACGCGAGCGTAGCCCGAGTCATCCCCGTTATGCTGCGTGCGGTGGCAAACCCGAACACCACGCTCGACGTGCTCGCGCACCTCTCGATCCTCGAGATCCGCGAGGGCGAGATCGTCCGCCGAGTGCTGTTGCGCGAAGCCGCCATCACGATCGGGCGCGCGGCGGATCGCACCGTCGTCCTGACGTCTGCCTGGATCGCCGAGCTCCACGCCCGGGTCGAGAGCGTGGGTGGCGCGCACAGGCTGATCGTCGAGAGTGACACCGTCGTCCAGATCGGCGGCAACGCCGTGGCCGGCGAGGTGATGCTGCACGACGGCGACACCATCCGGTTGCCCGATCCCGCGGGCGCGGACCTCGTCACGATCATCTACAGGAACCCGCTCGCCCCGAAGATCGGCCCGGTCCAGCACTTCGCCACGCCTCCCGGTGCCTCGCTGCTGACGATCGGCCGCCGCGGCACCGACCTCGTCCTCGAGCAACCGCTGGTGTCGCGCCGCCACGCGGATCTGCGGTGGCAGGACGGCAAGCACGTCCTGATCGACAAGGACTCCGCGAACGGCACGTTCGTCAACGGCCGGCGGATCACCGGACCGACGCCACTGTCGCCCGGCGACGTCGTCCAGATCGGCACGTTCCGGCTGACCTACGACGGTGACAGCCTCGACTCGTTCGATCAGCGCGGCGCGATCCGGCTCGATGCGGCCGCGGTGGAGCGGACCGTCGGTGGTCGGCAACTCCTCGCCCCGACCACGCTCTCGATCGAGCCGTGCGAGCTCGTCGCGATCGTCGGTGGTAGCGGTGCCGGCAAGTCGACGCTGATGACGGCGCTGTGCGGCTTCCAGCGCGCCACCGGCGGCACGATCGCGCTCAACGGCGATGATCTCTACGCGGGCTACGATGCGTATCGCTCGATCATCGGCTTCGTCCCGCAGGACGACACGCTGCATCGCACCCTCTCGGTGAGCCGCGCTCTCCACCACGCCGCACGGCTGCGGTTGCCGTCGGATACGTCGGACGAAGAGATCGAGAAGCGGATCGATTCGGTGCTCGAGACCGTCGAGATGACGGCGCACGCCGACAAGCGCGTCGATCAGCTCTCCGGTGGCCAGCGCAAGCGCGTCTCGATCGCGTGTGAACTGCTCGCCGATCCGGTGCTGCTGTTCCTCGACGAACCGACGTCGGGGCTCGACCCCGGCCTCGAGCGCAAGCTGATGCACACGCTGCGGTCGCTCGCCGATGGGGGCCGCACCGTCATCGTGATCACGCACGCGACGACCAACATCAAGATCTGCGATCACATCGCGTTCCTCGCCGGCGGCAAGCTGTCGTACTTCGGTCCGCCGTCGCAGGCGCTCGAGTACTTCGGCGTCGCCGACTTTGCCGACATCTACACGATCACCGAGGGCGAGGGTGGCGCCGAGAAGTGGGCGGAGACCTATCGGCGATCGCTGCAGCACCAGAAGTACGCCGTCGAGCGGCCGGCGCGCGCACCGGCGGGGCCGTCGATCGAGCAGCGTGCGGAGGCGGTGCGGCGCGCGAAGTCGTTCAAGCAGTCGAGCCTGCGGCAGCTCGCGATCCTGTGCCGCCGCTACGTCGAGTTGATCCTCGCCGATCGCAAGAACCTCGCGCTGCTTCTCCTGCAGGCGCCGGTGATCGGCGTGCTGCTCACGCTGGTGTCGAAGCCGGAGTCGTTCGTCGAGTCGCGGATCGAGGCGAAGAAGTTGATCTTCATGCTCGCGGCCACCGGCGTGTGGTTCGGCGTGATCAACGCGGCGCGCGAGATCTGCAAGGAAGCGGCGGTGCTGAGGCGGGAACGGCTCGCCGGCCTGCGCGCGTTGCCGTATCTGCTCTCGAAGTTGATCGTGTTGTTCGCGCTGGTGCTCGTGCAGAGCGCGCTGCTGCTCGGCGTGATCAAGCTGCGCTGCGCGTTTCCGGCCGACGGCATCGTGATGCCCGCGACGCTCGAGTTGTTCACCACGATCTCGCTCGCCGGGCTCGCCGGCATCGCGCTCGGCCTCTGCATCTCGGCGGTCGCGTCGACCCCCGACAAGGCGACGTCCTTGATCCCCATCGTGCTCGTCCCGCAGGTGGTGTTCTCCGGGATCATGTTCGGGCTGCACGGCATCGCGAAGCTGGCGTCGTACCTGGTGCCGGCCCGCGCAGCGGTCGATGCGATGTCGGCGACGATCAACACCAACGAGCTCGCGACGCCGATGTTCGTGCCGATCCCGCCCGAGCCGCAGTACGCGCACGACGCGGCGATCCTGCTCGGCGCGTGGGGCTTGCTGCTCGCGCAGACGCTCGTCTTGACGATCGCGGCCTGGATCGCGCTCGTCCGCAAACGCTAGCGGCTGGACGGAATCACGAACGCGGCGACGATCTCGCCGGCCGTGTCGCCCTGGCCCGCACTCGACCAGCTAGAATCCGAAGCGATGCGACCGAGCGATTCCGAGCTAGGAACCGCAGGCGCGACGCAGCAGTTGCCCGAGGGCCAGATCCCCGAGGTCGCGGCGCTCGCGCTGGTGGCGGCCGGTCGCGAGACAAAGACCGTCCCAGCGCCGACGACGCAGCAGCTCTCGAAGACCACCGCGGTGGCCGCGATGCGCGACGAGGAGATCGAGCGCACGCGGTTGTTCATCCGCATGGGGTGGGTGCTCAGCGTCGCGGTGATCGGCACCGTGCCGTTCGTCGGTGCGCCCTTCGCGATGTCGGTTGCGCTCGTCGCGGGCCTGGTCGTCGGGATGATCGTCAGCTTCATCCTCCACCAGCAGTTCGCGGATCCGGTGCGCTACACCGAGCGCGCGCTGGTCACGCTCGCGGTGATCTGCGTGATCAACGGCCACCTCGGCGTCATGTACTACGGGACGTTCACGGCCGCGGCGCTGATGATCATGGTCGGCATCCACTTCGTCGCGCGCACCGAGGCCGTGCGCGTGGCGCGGTGGATCCTGCTGAGTGCGCTGATCAGCTACGCGGCGATCGCCGGGAGCATCATCACCGGCGCGATCGACGATCCGGGCGTGTTCGCGACCACGGTGGAGGTCGCACCGAGCGCGCTCGTCGTCGGCGCGCTGTTCGTGCTCGCGACGTTCCTCCTCGCGTACGAGACCGCGCGGATGTTCCGGCTCGTGTCGCTCGCGGCGATCGAGGATCTCGCACGCGCCACCCGGCTCGCCTCGGAGCGCGAAGCGTTGATGAACGAGCTCCGCGCGGATCTCGAGCGCGCCCTCAAGATCGGCGGGCCGGGTCGCTACACCGATCAGATCGTCGGGGAGCTCAAGCTCGGCATCGTGCTGGGCCGCGGCGCGGTCGGCGAGGTCTACGAAGCCGTACACCTCCAGACCGGAGAGCCGGCGGCGGTGAAGCTGTTGCGCCGCGAGCTGCTCGCCGATCCCACGCAGGTCACGCGGTTCTTGCGCGAGGCGCGCGCGAGCTCGGCGGTCGATTCGCCGCACGTCGTGCGCGTGCTCGCGGCGGGTGAGTCCGAGCTGCCGTTCCTCGCGACCGAGCGGTTGTACGGACACACGCTCGCGGATCGGCTGCGCCGAGAGACGCGGTTGCCCGCCGATGCGCTGATCGAGCTGGTGCGCCACGTCGGCGCCGGGCTCGACGCCGCGGCGACTGCCGGCATCGTGCACCGCGATCTCAAACCGCCCAACCTGATGCACGACGGCGCGGTGTGGAAGATCCTCGATTTCGGCGTCGCGACCTTCCTCGACGACGGCGGCGCGTTGACCCGCGGGGAAGCGGTCGGCACGCCGCACTACATGGCGCCCGAGCAAGCGCAGGGCAAGCCTGTCGATCGGCGCGCGGATCTCTACGCACTCGGTGCGATCGCCTATCGCTGCCTGACCGGTACGCACCCGTACTCCGCGCCGGATACGCCGGCGATGCTGTACGCCGTCGTCCATCGTCGCCCCGTGCGCCCCGGGGCGCTCGCCGAGCTCCCCGCCGACGTGGATCGGTGGTGTGCGATCGCGCTCGCGAAGGCACCGGAGGATCGGTTCGCGACGGGCCGAGCGCTGGCCGACGCCCTCTCCGATGCGCTGCGCGGGGCGCTCGCGGAGGGCCATCGCCGGCGCGCCGACGCGTCGATCCGCAAGTCGGGGTGGGGCGCGTGAGCGAGCTCTCGCAGGCCTCGTTCTCGACCAGCCCGGGTTCGGCGGTCGATGCGCTGCGCGCCGAAGAGGTCCGGCGCACGCGCGCGTTCCTCCGCGCCGGCAACATCTTCGTCGCGGGGGTGGTGCTGGGGATTCCGTTCCTGCCCGGCGATCGCCGGATCGCGATCGCGCTCGCCGTGACCTCGCTGATCGGGCTCGCCTTCAGCACGTGGCTGTATCACCGGATCGCGGATCCGCGGCGCTACCGGCAAGCACCGATGGTGGTGCTCGCGTTCATCGCCGTCGCGGCCGGCTTGCTCGGCATCCTCTACGCCGGCGCGTTCTCCGCGGCGTGTCTCGCCGTCGCGCTCGGCCTCTACTTCTTCTGTCGCACGGAACATCTCGCGAGCGCGGTCGCGATCTACGTGTTCGCCGCCGGGGGCCACGCCCTCGAGGTGCTGCTCGTCGTCACCGGCGTGATCGACGATCCGGGCTTCTATCCGATCAACAGCGACGCTTCGATCTCGGCGCAGATCGCCGGTCAGCTGAACCTCCAGTTCGCGTATGGCCTGGTGTTCTGGCTCGCGCGGATCACCCGCAACAGCTCGCTGCGCGCGATCGAGCAGCTGCAACGCGCGACCCGGCTCGCCGCGCAGCGCGACGTCCAGGTCGCCGAGCTGCGCCGCGATCTCGCGAAGGTGCTCGAGGTCGGTGCGCCGGGCCGGTTCAGCGAGCACGTGTTCGGCACCTGGAAGCTCGGCAACCTGCTCGGGCGCGGCGCGATGGGCGAGGTCTACGAAGCGGTCAATTCTGCCGGCGACGAGGTCGCGGTCAAGTTGATCCGCCGCGAGCTGCTGGGCGACCCGAAGCAGATCGAGCGCTTCCTCCGCGAGACCCGGATCGCCGGTGCGATCAAGTCCCCGCACGTCGTGCGCGTGATCGAAGCCTCGACGGACGCGGTGCCTTATCTCGTGATGGAGCGGCTGCGCGGGCAGACGCTGTCGGAGCTGTTGCGCCAGGGCACGACGATCGACAAGCGCGAGCTCGGCCACCTGGTCGCGCAGATCTGCCGCGTGCTCGACCTCGCGCACGAGGCCGCCATCGTTCATCGCGATCTCAAGCCGCAGAACTTGTTCCAGTGCACCGACGGCACCTGGAAGCTGCTCGACTTCGGCATCGCGCAGATGGGCGACGGTTCGGGCACGCTGACCCGAGGCGGCGTGATCGGCACGCCCGCGTACATGGCGCCGGAGCAGGCGAAGGGCGAGTCCGTCGATCACCGTGCCGACGTCTACTCGATCGGTGCCGTGATCTATCGCTGCCTGACCGGCCGCGCACCGTTCGTCGCTTCCGATAGCGCCGCGATGCTGTACGCGGTGGCGCACGAGCGGCCGCTGCGCCCGTCGAGCATCTCGACGAACCCGACGATCACGCCTGCCGTCGAGCGCGTGCTCGTGCTCGCGCTCTCGAAGCAGCGCGTCGATCGGTTCGCGACCACCACCGAGCTCTCACTCGCCTTTGCACGCGCGCTCCGCGACGAGCCCGATCACCTCGCGGATGTCGGCGCGGCGTGGAGCGAGCCCCAAAGTTCGGGCTCTCAGGAGCCGTGACACGACACCTCGACTGCCTTGAGGCTCAATCGGGTAGTGGCACAGTATTCGGACTCAGGGTGATGAAAGGTGGTAATGGGTCTCCGCCAACATCGAACACTTGGACCTCGCCGTCGGCAGGGACTATCGCCCGCAGGTCATGTAGCCCCTCACAACCAGCAATACAATCGCCCCATCCGATGCGGCTATCAATAATAGCGGTCGCGCTGTCGTCGCCACTTCCCGGTTCTTCGCCATCCCATGACCAACTTCCATCTTGTCTCGGTGCGACCACAAAGTCCCCTAGCGAAGAAGAGGACGAGCTGAGTTGTGAATTCAGGACTTCTTGATTGTGGATGGCCGCCGTGCTCAGCCCGAAGGCCGGCATCTGACCGACTGTTCCGACGAAAAGTATTTCGGGAAACACAAGCTGACTAAGTACATCGTCGAATGAAGCGTCTCCGGTCGGAATGATGCTCCGCGAGCCAGGCCCGTCGGCGAAGTGATTGCCGACCTCGGTCAGCACATCTACTACCTTTTGATTTGTTGATAGAATAACTGAGGGATTTCCGCGATAGCGCTGGGGGCCTCCACCGTCGAGTGCAGGCTCCGCCAAGTTCGCGCGTGTCCAACGATCAAAGTATCGATCAACTTCCTGTTGAGTGGGAGTAATGGTCGGGGAGTATTTGGCAGCGAACCTGAGCGCTCCTTGACAGTAGGTGGCGGTAGGTAGCGCTCTGCCCATGAATCCATCAGGACGATCGACGAGCGGGCAACCAACCGACGAGTCATCTCCGCAGCCGACGAGGTACAGTATATTGCACACGCGTATCGCTCTCATTATTGAATCCGCCATGCGACGCCGATACGCTCTGTTGCAGTGGATCCACACGCGTTGAGTGGCACACCATTCTTAATCCTGACTTCCAAAGTACAACTGGCCGTGGCCGATTTCTGAGCGCCGCTACAGACCTGTCGTTCGAACATCTCCGTCTCGCTCGAAACTGTGTTCGATATCAGAGTTCCAGGACATGCGGTGCCAGTGCAAACAAGCGCCAAATCGAGATCGTTATTCATAAAACTGGTCGGACTTGGACCGCTAGTACATGTCTGCCAGGCGAGCACAGCTCTCACCCGCTTTGCCGCCGAGATAGTGAAACTAGCTACTGCGTACTTACGACAGTTTGTACCGCAAGAAGAGAAATTGGAGTCTGCTGCATTAGAAAAAAAGTACGTATTGTTAGTCAATATGCTGGCAAGATGAAGTAGATTTATCTGTCCTGCGCCATCTTCACTATCCAAAGTGGGGGCATTTGCAGACCAAGTATTGGCCTTGCCAACGGGACCGTCAGCATTGGCGTCCACCGTCGCAGCAAGCAGTACGGCCTTGTTCACCATTGGGAATACCAAAGAACTGAAAAGTCCCTTGTATTGCAGCGCCTGCATTGCAGCCGATAGAACCGTGGGAGAAGCGAAACTCGTTCCTACGATTGCGACCGGTGTGATCGTGTAGTCATCATGACGCATGAGCGACGAACCAACACCGACATCGATCGCCGGAAGATGTAGACCACTGAACAACTGGCCAACTCCGCCTGGACTGTGAGAACTGGGACCGAGGAGATGAGGCCTTTCCAAGTCGCCGAACCCATTCGGATTTATGAATGAACTTGCCGTATCTCCACTGACTATCATCCGGCGATGAGTTGTCTGGTCGCTGAACGTCCGATAGTCATATCCGCCCACACATAGACCGTTGCGAAATCCGCCACATGCCACAAAAGACGAGTTGCTGTTTCCTGAGGCTATCGTGAGGAATGAACCAAAGGTGCGTCCAGCAAAGTCTGCTACCGGCAAGGGGACAGCCGACTGACTCCGATTGATGAACATCGTTGGGGGGGCGTCTGGAATCTGGCAGGGAGCCACTGCTGGTCCTGGTGCAACCAGGAAATTGAGTCCTGGCTCGCCCATGTTGTTCCCAAAGCGCTTGTCCGTATACCAGGCACCTGTACTGGAAAAGCTCTCACCAGTAGTGTTCGGCGTTGGGTCAGGCCCGTTTGGAGCAGTCGTGTCGTAGCTATAAGCTCCATTCATTCCAGTGGATGCAACAGTCCATGTAAGGTGATCTTGCACGCAGATCTTGTTGCCATCGGCCTGCAGTCGGCAAATTCTATCGTTGGTATTAGGAGTCGGTTGGCACTCAGCATCGGTGGCGCAAGTCGCTGGGCAATCAAGGTATCCGGTGACTGTGTTGGAGGATACCCGCGAGTTTTGACGCGCGTATCCCGCAGGAACTATCGAGTTAAACTCGCGCTCCCAATAGCCAACATCGAGTGACACTCCGTCACAGGGGCCACCACACAAGCCACCAGATAGCCCCCCTGCCGATGGGGACGCTTGCATCGAGGCTCTTGCAGCGTATCCGAGCAGTTCCCCGGCCTCATCCACATGTTCTGCGACAGAGTCAATTGCTGCAGTATTCAATTCACTCGATCGGAGTAGGGCCACAGGTATCGTTGTAGTAATCGTTGGGAGACCCCGCGGGTCAAACGTGACAACCCCTCATTCGACTGAAGAAGTTGTAGCACATCCCTCTTTGCCGCAGCTATTCGACTGACCTGTGCTTCCGCGTGTGTGCGAGTCCAAGCTTCGTATTCCTCGATCGGAGTGAGCAAATCAGTTCCATCGTAGGGCCGCTCCGGTTCTGGAAGATCCGTGGTGACTATGAGGTCAACGGTGACCGTGTCGGTGTCCAAGAGTTGTAACTGTTTGTCGAACAGACTCGGGGTAAGTCTGCCAAACGCGGCAAACAGTGCTCTTTGCTCACGCTCCGCAAATTGCTGTGTCTCCGTGATTTCGCCTTCTTCATCGACAACATACGCTCGAGCATTGTTTGGGCTTTCTGCAACCGCTTGAACAACTGTCTGCCCCAGTGCTGCTGAGGGATACGTCAGGACCGATCCAAGCCGCTCACCGACTTGCAGACCAGAGCGCGCAGCTGCGTCTATTTCGGCCACGGCCCGCGCTTGAGGGCGCCGAGAGGGTGGAGCGAAGTCGAAATCACTCAGCGCCTCCTCTTTCGCACCACACGCAACCATACCCAGTAACAAGCCGGAACAAATGAGCCTCATACCACCTCCGAGCAGAGATTATACACGACTCGACCGCCTACCTCCGTGAACAGAGTGCCTAGGAGCACAAAGACTACGGGCTCGCTCCAGCGCCAGGGAAACGCTATAGAGGGGCGTGAACGTTACCGACAAGGCGAAACGAGCGGCGGCGCGCGCAGCACTGGCCGAGCTCCCCGACTCCGGCGTGATCGGGCTTGGTACCGGCTCGACGACACGATTCTTCATCGACCTCGTCGGTGAAGCGGTCAAGGCCGGGAAGAAGTACACCGGTGTGCCCACGTCGGAGGCGAGCCGCAAGCAGGCCACCGAGCTCGGCATCCCGCTGCTGTCCGACGACGGCCCGTGGGACATCGCGGTGTGCGTCGACGGTGCCGATGAAGTCGATCCGAACCTCGATCTGGTGAAGGGCGGCGGCGGTGCGCAGACGCGCGAGAAGATCGTCAACTTCAGCGCGCGCAAGAACGTGATCATCGTCGACGGAACGAAGCTGTCGCCGAAGCTCGGCACCGCGTGGAGCGTTCCGATCGAGGTGCTGCCGTTCGCGCATCTCGCGACCAAGTCGCATCTGGCGAAGTTCGGTACGCCGGTATTGCGTCACAAGGGCGATGCACCGTGGAAGACGGATGCGGGAAATCTGATCTACGACATCAAGACCGGACCGTTCGACAACGCGGCTGCGCTGGATACCCAGCTGCGCGCGATTCCGGGTGTGGTCGAGACCGGCTTGTTCGTCGGTCGTGCAGATGTGGTGCTGGTGGCGCGCGAGACGGGCGTCGAGCGCTTGGTTCGTACGTAAATCACGCGGCGAGGTACCCCGCGCGCGCGGCGACGCGGCGTGCAATGTCGAGCGCGCTGATCACGCCCCCTCGAAGAATCGGACTCGAGGCAAACGATGTCCGGCAATGCGTCCGGGCGCGGTGCGAGATCCGCGCGTAGCATCGGGATGTGAAACGGATCGTCGTCATCGCCGCGCTCCTGTTCGGCATCCGCGTCGCCTGTCATGACGACCCGCGGTCGCTGCGGATCGCGACGTTCAACATCGAGGACTTCCCGAAGGACGACCGCCAGGTCGCAGGTGCGTTCGCCGAGATCGCAGCGCTCCACGCACCGATCGTCGGCGTCCAGGAGATCATGGATCCGCGCGCGTTCACGACGGCGATGCGCGGCTCGCTCGGCCCCGAGTGGCAGGTCGCGTTCGAGCCATTCGTCGAGCTCGGCTATCGCCACACCGGCGTGCTGTTCGATCGCCGCCGGTTCACGCTGATCGCGACCACCACGCACGACGAGACCATGCTCGGCGGCGATCACAAGCGCGTGCTCGACGTCCGGCTACGCCCCGCCGAGGGTGGCACGCCGGTGCGCATCCTCGTCGTCCACCTCAAGGCCGGCGGCGACGTGCGCGATCGCGAGATCCGGCAGCGGCAGCACCGCGCGCTCCGCGACATCCTCGAGGCCGTGAATCGCTCCGGCGATCGGATCGCGGTGCTCGGTGACTTCAACGCGACGCACGACGTCGAGGATCGCGGTGACCTCGCGGCGCTCGCGAAGGCCACGAAGCTCGCATGGTCGACCGAGCCGCTCGCCTGCAGCGCGTTCTGGCGTCGCAACGACGGCTGTCCGCGCTCGCGCCTCGATCACGTGTTCACGTGGGAGTCCGGCGAGGCAACAGCCGCGGGTGCGTGCGCGACCTCGGGTTGCGAGTGGGAGGATCGCTGCCCGCTGTACTCGCGCGAGATCAGCGATCACTGCCCCGTCGTCGTCGAGCTCGACTGACTGCAGCGAGCACTCGTTGATCGGGGGCAGGATATACCCCACCAACCACCCGAGATAACAACGGTTCTAGCGGCGAACGTAAAATTGCCCGTAGCGTCGCCCAGTGGGAGCTGGAGGCGATTTTACGTTCGTCTGAAAACGCGAAGTAATCGCGCGATGTTAGCTGGGTAGATCCTGTCCCCGATCAACGAGCGTGCCGGTCGTCGACGAGGATCAGACGATCCACAAGGCGGCGACGAGGACGAGCGATGTCGCGACCGTGGCCGGGATCCAGTAGCGGCGCAACGACGGCATCAGCTTCCGGGCGAGACGACGGCGCAGCCGATTCAGACGGCGCGCGGGTCCTCGAACGACCTGCGTGATCGGGATGATGCCGATCGCGGAGATCCGCAGGCGCTGTCGAGGACGTTCGGCGAGGAACGCGGTCGGCGTGGCGCGCGGCCTCGGGATCGAGCGAGGGACGGGATCCCCGTAGGTGATCGCGACTGCGTCGAGCGAGGCGAGGCCGACGCTCAACAGCGGTTCGGGCGACGTCAGCGGCCGCGGCATGATCAACGAGAACCGCGGTGTCTCGACGCGATCCATGCCCTCCGTCATCACCAGCTCGGGCGCGGCGAACACGTGCTTCTGGAGCGGCGCGACGCCGAGGATCGTGGCGATCACGTCGCGCGAGCCGCGCGCCATCGGCGTTCGCTCCGTCGGCTCGTAGAACACCTCGACGGGGATCGGGTGGTGGGCGGGGAGGATCGGCGGCATCACGTCCTCGGCGACCAGGTTGCACTCGACGAATTCGGCGACCGAGTCATCCGTCATCTCGGCCATCGGGTTCGCCGGCAGCACGAACGGCGAGGGCGGGACGCGTGGTTCATCGGGCAGCGCGAGCGGCGGCATCTCGATCGTCGGCGTCTCGATCTCCGACGTCGGGCTCGGCGGCGGGACGAGCAGCATCTGCAGCTGCGTCTTCGGCGGAATCGGCACGGCCATGCTGCGCGGCTGGAGGAGCTGCTCGAACAGCTCGGCGCACGCTTCGTCGAGCCGATGGATGCCGAGCAGGATCCCGGCGCGCTTGAACTTGTGATCGCCGTGCGTCCACGCATCGAGCACGACGCCTTCGCCTTTCAGCAGCACCGAGGCGTCGGCGAGCCTGACCGAGAACGCGGTCGCCGTGCCGATGTCGCGCGAATCGGTGCTCGGGATGAAGCACGACGTCGGGGTGCAGTACCGGCTGAACATGCCGATGAACTGCTCGCGCGACGTGCAGCGCGTGACGATCCGGATCGCTTCCAGCTTGTCCACCACGAGCGCGAGCCTAGTCCGTGCTCGTCGTCGACGAAATTGAGGGAAAGCACCGCGGTTGTGTGCGGCTGTTGTACGCGGCGAAGTCTGGTCAGTCAGCACACGAAGCGATTGCCCGTGAAGCTCGTCTCGCGAAGTCCATGCCCGCGAAACTAGTACCACCCAGAGTGGAATCAACTCCCTCTCACGGTGGGATCGCTGCTTCGTGAGGGCTCCATGAGGATGGTGCTAGCCCCAGAGTTCGCCTGTGTCGATCCTTCGACCAGGAATGATGGGGCCGGGGTGGCTCGTCCTCGAGCTGGGGACCCCGAGTACAATCGACCCGTGAGCGAGTGAAAGCGAACTCCTACTCCCAGAGCTCAGCCTGGAGGACAGAATCTTCCGGCTAAGCCGGAAGATCGAGTCAACCGAGGCGAGCTCTGGGGGTAGTGTCGCGACCATGAGGCGACTGCTCCCGTTGTTGCTGCTTCCGTTCCTCGCACCTCGCGCCCTGGCCGAGCCCAAGATCTCGTTCGAGAAGTTCGAGCTTCCGAACGGCATGAAGCTCTACGTCATCGAGGATCACAAGGCACCCACCGTCTACGAGGTGATGTGGTTCAAGGTCGGGTCGAAGGACGAGGTCGCGAAACGCACCGGCTTCGCGCACCTGTTCGAGCACCTGATGTTCAAGGGCTCGGCGCACCTCCCCGACGGCCTGATGGACAAGCTCCTCGAGGAAGCGGGCGGCTGGTCGAACGCGTTCACGTCGCGCGACATGACCGTCTACCAGAACGTCGCCGCGTCGAACTTCCTCGAGATGGTGCTGTGGATCGAGGCCGATCGGCTCGCCGGTCTGCTCGACACGTTCGACAAGGCGAAGCTCGATAACCAGCGCGACGTGGTGCTCAACGAGCGTCGTCAGAGCTACGAGAACCAGCCGTACGGTCAGGCCGAGCTCCTGCTCGCCGAGCACCTGTGGCCGAAGGATCACGGCTACCACTGGTCGACGATCGGCTACCCGGCGGACCTCAAGGCGTCGACCGTTCCCGACGTCGCCGCGTTCTTCAAGAGCTACTACCTCCCGAGCAACGCCACGATGGTGATCGCCGGTGACGTCAAACCCGCCGAGGTGAAGAAGCTCGTCGACAAGTACTTCTCGTGGATCCCGAAGGGCAGCGAGCCGGCGCGCCCGCAGTACAAGGAGCCCGCGCCGATCACCAAGGAGATCGTCGTCAAGACCACGGACGACGTGCAGGTGCCCAAGGTGTTCATCTCGTGGCGCGGCCCGAAGCAGTTCAGCAGCGAAGAGCCTGCGCTGGATCTCGCAGCGTCGCTCCTCGGTGACGGGAAGTCGTCGCGGCTCTACAAGAGGTTGGTCTACGACGAGAAGATCGCGCAGGACGTCTCGGCGGGGTTCGAGGGCGAGCAGTTCGCCGGCACGTTCCAGATCGAGGTCACCGCGAAGCCGGGCGTCGATCCGCAGCGGTTGATCAAGG
>JANNBP010000508.1:0-15207 GCA_031385555.1 Deltaproteobacteria bacterium
TAGCGGCGATCGGATGCAGATAACGACCGATCCGAAACGAACAGCCACGGATCCGGAACACACGACTACGAACGATGCGGATCCAGTCAGCGCTTACGCGCCTTCTTCTTCGATCGCGTGGGCATCTGGATCCCGAGCTCCCCTGGATCCAGGTGACCGAACGCGACCTGATCGCCTTTTCGCGTGGTGTTCAGCGTGGGGTACTCGCCGCGCGCAGCCTCGACGAGGCCGGCACCCTCGAGCGCCCGCAGCAGATCCATCACCATGTTCTCCGCCCAGCCGCGCAGCACGTTCCGCTCGGGGATCTCGAGGAAGCGCTGATCGAGATCCGTGCCGTTCGCGATCCCGGCGATCCGCTTGCGCCCGAACTTGCCCGTCAGCGCACCGACCAGCTTGAGCAGGCCCTGGATCGCCTTGCGATCGTCGTCCGACAGCCCGGTGGGCTTACCTGACAGGAACGCTTCGCAGTTGTCGCACGCGCCGCACTGCCGCTCGCGCGAGGCCCACTCCTGGTCGCCGAAGTAATCGAGCACGAACTGCCGACGACACCGCGGGTAGTACGCCAGCTCGACCATCGTGCGCAGCTTGCCGCGCTCGACCTCCGCGCGCCGCTGCATCGACTCGACATCGAGCGGCGGGTACAGGCCGGACATCGAGTCCGATGGCCGCGTGGCGACGAGCCGCTCCGATTCGGGATCGCGGCGCAGCATGCCGTGGCGCTCGAGGAGCCGGATCGAGGCGGAGATCGTAGCCCCGGAGAGCTCGCCGTTCCGCGTGGTCTTCTGCGGCGGCAGGATGGCCGAGAGCTGTTTGCGGAGGCGCTCTTCGAGCTCCTCTTCGTATCCCGGCGGGACCTGGCCGAGCTCGGGCTTGTCGCGCAGGAGCTTCCACATGCCGCGCAGCAGCTCCGCCGACGGGAACGAGGCGTCGATCAGGAACTCCTGCAGCTTGATGTCACTGTGGTTGAACAGCAGGACGCAGCGCGTGGGCTTGCCATCGCGACCACCACGACCCGCTTCCTGGTAGTACGCCTCGGGGCTGCGCGGGATGTCTGCGTGGATAACGATCCGGATGTCCGATTTGTCGACGCCCATGCCGAACGCGTTGGTGGCGACGATGACGTCCAGCTTGCCGGCCATGAACGTGTCCTGCGCGTTCTCGCGCGTGTCGTTCTTGAGACCCGCGTGATAGACGCGGGTCTTCATCCCGGCGGACTTGAGCTCGGCGGCGTACTTCTCGGCGTTCTTGCGGGTGGCCGCGTAGATCAGCGCGACCCCGGACTCGCGCATCCGCACGAGCTCGATCAGCCGCTCCGCCTTGTCCGTGGCACCGCCGGACTGGACGATCGAGTAGTGGAGGTTCGGGCGATCGAAGCCGCGGACGTGCAGGCGTGCGCCGGTGATCCCGAGCTGGTGGGCGATGTCTCGCCGAACCTCCGGCGTGGCGGTGGCCGTGAAGCAGGCGAGCCGCGCGGCGCCGAGCTCCTTGACGACATTGCCGAGCCGCCGGTAGTCCGGCCGAAAATCGTGGCCCCACTCCGAGATGCAGTGCGCCTCGTCGATCGCGATCAGCGAGATCCGCGCCGCGATCGAATAGATCACGTCGATGAAGCGCGGGCTGCGAAACCGCTCGGGGGCGACGTAGACGAGCGTGTACTGCCCGGCGCGGATCCCCTCGAGGATCTCGCGCTGCTCCTCGGCCCCGTCGCGCGTGGTCAGCGCGACCGCCGGCACGCCACGCGCGTTCAGCGTGTCCACCTGATCCTTCATCAGCGCGATCAGCGGCGAGATCACGAGGGTGATGCCGCCCTTCTCGCCGAGGACGACGGCGGGCAGCTGGTAGCACAGCGACTTGCCGGCACCGGTGGGCATCACCGCGATCACCGGCCTGCCGGAGAAGATGTCTGCGATCACCTCCGACTGCCCGGGGCGCAGCGTGGTGTGCCCGAACTTGGCGAGGGCGCGCGTGAACACCGCCTGGGGGTCGGCTGCTTCGTGCGCACTCAACATCACGCGCACCCTATCAGCTCGGTGTGACAAACCGAAGCGCGCGAGATCACGTCCGAAATCTGGACAGTCAGGCCGCCGAGATCTGCGGCCGCGTGCGCTGCTCGAGCACCACGCGCGTCCCACCCTCGGGGGCGAGCGTGATCCCGCGCCGTGTCACCTTCGCCGGCGTGCCGGCGAGCGTGAGCCGCGCGTGCTTCACGATCGTGGCGATCACCAGCCGCATCTCGACCTGCGCGAACGCCATGCCGATGCAGCGCCGGATCCCGCCGCCGAACGGCAACCAGGTGTACGGATCGGGCTTCACGCCGATCCAGCGATCGGGATCGAAGCGCTCGGGATTCGGATACGCGCTCGCGCGATGGCCCGCGAGATAGATCGAAGGGGCGACGCGCGTGCCGGGCTCCAGCAGGTACGTGCCGAGCTTGAATGGTTTCGCGACGTGGCGACCGATCAGAGGCAGGATCGGCCGCACGCGCAGGACCTCGCGGATCACGCAGTCGAGGTACTCCTCGCGCCCGGCGGCGAGCTCGGTGCGCAGCTTATCGAGGATCCTGGGATGCGCGAGGAGCTGATCGAACGTCCACGCGAGCGCGGTCGCGGTGGTCTCGTGGCCGGCGAGGAGCAGGGTGACCAGCTCGTCGCGCACCTCGACATCGCTCATCCCGGCCCCGCGATCATCGCGGGCCTCGAGCATCATCGACAGCACGTCGGCTCCGTTGTTCGGGTGGCGGCGGCGCTCGCCGATCATCTCGTAGAGCGCCTCGTCGAGCCGCGCCTTGAGCTTCGCGATCCGGAGCCACGGGATCTTGAGCGGGGAGATGCCGAGGATGCCGGGGAACAGCAGCCAGGGATTGCTCGCGACGTCGAGCAGCGCGATCAGGCGGACGCGCAGGGTGCTCTGGCGATCGGTGCTCGAGACGCCGAACACCGTCCGCAGGATGACGTCGAGCGTGATCGCCTGCATCATCGGATGGAGCGAGAACGGCGTTCCGACGGGCCAGGTGTCGAGGCTCTGCTCGGTCACCTCGGTCATCACCGACGCATAGGCTTGCATCCGCTCGCCGTGAAACGCGGGGAGCAGCAGCCGGCGTTGCCGCAGGTGATCTGCACCGTCGAGCGTGAGCAGCGAGTACTTGCCGAGCATCGGCTCGAGGATCGCGGCGTTGCCCTTGCCGGCGAGCAGGACCTCGGGATCCGCCGTCAGCACCTGCTTGATCAGCTCCGGATCCGCGACGATCACGAAGTTCTCGCCGCGCGGCGCACGCAGCGTGAAGACATCGCCGTACTTGGCCTGCTGCTCGCGCAGCAACTCGAGCGGGCGGACCACCCACCGCGCGATCTGGTAGAGCGCGGGCGCCTGCGATCCCGAAGGAAGTGTCATGGCCCGATGGTACGCCGGGATCACTGGCGAGCGAGCTGCGTCAACACGGCGCGCACGCGGTCATCGAGGTCGTCGGCGAGGTCGCTCGACGACAGCCAGTGCAGCGTGCCGTGCGGCGCGTCCGGCGCCAGGCCGATCGCGACGAGCATCGTGCGCGGGTGCTCGTTCTCGACGAACCGGCGGAGCTCCTCGGAGACCGAGGTCGGCAGCGAGTCCGCCACCGCGATCAGGTGCGGTTCGAAGTCGGCCTCGCCGAGCCGCACGATCGCTTCGAGCGGCGTCGCCGCATCGATCACCTGGCAGTTCGCGGCGCGAAACGCCAGCACCATCCCCTTGCGGCGCTCGAGGTCCTCGTCGACCAGCACGACCGAGATCTGGTGGTCGTTGCGATCCGAGGCGGCATGCATCTCGTCCAGCATCCGGAAGAACCCGGGCGGCGTGGCCTCGAGCGTCATCGCCATCGTCGTAGCCCCGATCCTCACCAGCCGTCCCTTGCACTCGAGCCACGCCGAATCGCTGGCGTCGAGTCGCATCATGATCTCGACCTGCGTGCGCAGCAGGCGCTCCGGTGCCGTGGTCCGGGTGATCGCGCAGACGCCACCTCGGCTGAGGTTCGAGATCCGCCCTCGCAACAGGTAGTTGCCGGAGCGGATGATCGTGGTGCCCTTGAGGGTGACGCGGCTGGCGGTACGACGTTCGATGCGCGATTTCATGGTCCTCGGGAGTTGCCGTGGGACCACGGCATTCCGCGAGACCAAGCGTTCGACCGACGGTACCACTACTCGTCGGTGCGCAAGCGCTCGACCTCGTGCAGGGACCCTCGCCGCCTGGTATCGAGCGCGGTGAATCTCCGCTCGAAGTGCGCGACGACCGCGCGGGCCTCAATTCGGCGCGGTCGCGAGCTCACTGATCTCCGACTGCGACAGCGCCGCCTGGTAGATCCGGAGGTCATCCATGAGCCCGTGATAGAGGGAGGTCCGCATGCCGGCATCGGTGTCGGCTCCGATCGCGACCTCGTGGTTGTCGTAGTCGATCAACGCTGGCGAGAACGTGTCGACGCCGGTCTCGATCCCGCCGATGAACAACCGCAGCGTCGTCCCGTCCCAGGTGGTCGCGAGGTGGACGAACCCGTCGCCGACCGAAATCGCCGCCGCCGCCGTGGTGGTTCGCGTCAGGTTGTTGGTGAGGATGCTGATCGTGGCCGCACCAGCCGCATCCACGCACAGCGCGAACGAGTTGGCGGTCTGGTTCGAGAACTGGCGCGTCAGCACGCACCCGAACCCATCGAACGTCGGCCGGATCCACATCGCGAACGTGAAGTTCTGAAGCTCGATGGTTGCGAGGCTCGCCACGGCCAGCACGTCATTCCCTTCGAACGCCAGGCCGTTGCCGACCACCGCGGGGATCTCGGTCGGACACTCCGAGCCGACGCAGCTCGCGTCGTGGTCGCCGGCCGAATCCTCGAGCACACCGCTGGAGGGAACGGACTCCATCTCGTGGTGGACGAGCAGCCTGTCGTCGACCGGGCTGTCGACGGGACCGTCGGGGCTCCGCCCGTCCGCAGCTGGACTGTCTGGAAGTTGACTGTCGGGCGTGTCGTTGTCAGCGGCTCGAAGAGGAAACGCCAGCGAGCATCCGGTTAGCGCAACCAACGCAAACAACCGCACAGGTGCCACCGTACGCGCGAATCGTGGCATCTAACAGCGGTGAAGGTCGTCATCCCCGGTGGTAGTGGTCAGATCGGCAGCGTGCTCGCGCGGCACTTTCGTGCGGGAGGCCACACGGTCGTGGTGCTCGGCCGCGGCGCGAACGTGACGCCATGGGATGGCAAGACGCTGGGCCCGTGGGCCGCGGAGCTCGATGGCGCCGACGTGGTGGTAAACCTCGCGGGGCGCACGGTGAACTGTCGTTACACCGAGGAGAACCTCGCGCAGATGATGGACTCGCGCGTCGATTCGACACGCGTCGTCGGACAGGCTATCGCCGCGGCGAAGCAACCACCACGCGTCTGGTTGCAGATGAGCACCGCCACGATCTACGCGCACCGGCTGGACGCCGCGAACGACGAGGCGACCGGGATCATCGGCGGCAACGAGCCCGACGTGCCCGCGTACTGGAAGCGCAGCATCGACATCGCGGTCGCATGGGAGAAGGCGCTCGCCGAGGCAGTCACGCCGAACACGCGCAAGGTCGCCCTCCGTACCGCGATGATGATGAGCCCGGATCGCGACGGCATCTTCGACGTGTTCCTCGGCCTGGTACGCAAGCGTCTGGGCGGCGCGATGGCGGGTGGCGCGCAGTACGTGTCGTGGATCCACGACGCCGACTACCTCGGTGCGACGGAGCTCCTGATCGCGCGCGAGGAGCTCGAGGGCGCGGTCAACCTCGCCGCACCAAACCCGTTGCCGCAGCGAGAGTTCATGGCCGTGCTGCGCGAGGCCGCGGGCATCCGGCTCGCGCTCCCTGCCACGGCGTGGATGGCGCGCCTCGGTGCTTGGGCGCTACGCACCGACGCCGAGCTGACGCTCAAGAGCCGGCGAGTGATTCCCGGCCGGCTGGTGGAAGCGGGCTATCGGTTCAAGTTCCCGACCTGGCCCGAAGCGGTGCGTGACTTGCTGTCGCGACGTTAGGGCCCGCGAATGACTGAGTCCGCGGTCTGCTGCGCATCGTACACGTGCGCGCGTGCACGTCGGGTGGGTTCTCCCGATCGGAACTGGTTCCGGCCGAGGCTTCGTTCGAGGTTCGTCCAGCTTCCGCACACAGCAGATGGTTCATGCCGCGGTACGTACAGGAGCACTGTGGACGAGTACGAGCACCTGTGGACGAGTACGAGCACGAGCACACGAGCACTCGATCGACTTGTCGATTCGCGGTCCCTCAGTCCGCGAAGAACGTGCAGCCTTCGATCGCGAGGTCGTTGATCCGACCCGCGAGGTTCAGCGAACCGTCGAAGAACACGCCGCCGACCGAGGTGTCACCCGCGCCGTACTCGAGCACGGTGAGCCGGGTACCCGTCGCCTTGTGGGTGAACGCGACGACGTTGAGCTGGTTGTCGTCGACGCGACCGAGCCCGTCGGCGACGCTCGTGACGTCGTTGCCGTACGAGTGGCGGAACACTTCCATCGCCTGCGCACTGCCGATCGCATCGAGCTGCGACGCCTGGGTGATCACCGCGGTCTTGGTCTTCTCGAACGCGGGGTCGGTGCGGAGGGCGCCCCAGTCGTCGGACAGCAGGCAGGTCTCGCGCTCGACGCTGCAGTTCTCGAGATCGCCGTCGTGGATCGACGACGCGAGATTGCCGGTGGTGCGCTCGAAGATGCCGCCGTACGAGTTGTCGCCGGCGCCGTACTCCATCGCGACGAACATCCGCTGCGCGTCGGGCTCGATGTAGAAGTCGACGTTGATCTCACCCTGATCGACGCGACCGAGGGCCTCTTCCGCCGTGGTGACGTCGGTGTGCGACGACTGCTGCACGGCCTTGACGACCATCGCCTTGAGATCGTCGCCGAGCGTGTTCAGGTTCGCGGCGGTCAGCGTGAAGCTGTTGCCGACCTCGAGTCCCGAAGCCGTCTCGAGGTCCTGATAGGTCTCGCCGAACAAGCACTCCGTCGACGGCGGCGGCGGCGCGCAACCCGCACCCTCGCAGGTGGTGAACACCGAGAACTTGCCCTTGGTCGTCGCGGCGAAGCCCTTGACGAGGATGCGATAGCGGCCCGCGTCGAGGTTCTTGATGATCCGCGAGTAGACCTTGCCGTCGTAGTCATCGTTGCGCGCGATGTACGAGCCCCACCCGTTCGCGCCCTCCTTGTACAGGTAGAGCACCGTGTCGGTCTTGCGCTGGCCGAGCACCGTGTAGCTGGTGTGAACCTCCACCTTCGCGTCGCCGGTGACGTCGAACTGCCACGCGTGATAGCGCTCGGCGTCGGTCAGCACGGCGTTGTCCTGGAGGCCGAAGAACGTGAAGCCGTGATCCGTGGGCTTGCGCTGCGAGTCAGCCTTGCCGTCATCGAGCAGCTCTTCCTCGTCGCCTTTCGGCTCGTCGCCGATGCAACCAACGGTCATCAGTGCACAAACAAACGCGGTACTACGCATGCTGCGGCGTCGAGCAAGGCGCGGGCCTGGACATCTGTCCGAACTGTCACGCAGCGCGTCGTGATCTCGCTACGTTCCTCGCCGCGTGATCCCTCGTGACTGGCTACTCGAGTGGCCTGGCAAGCCGACGATGGCAGAACATCTCGGATCCATGGCAGGATCGACTCGCGTAGGTTGCAGAGATGGAGGCGATCCGGCTGACCGCGAGCCCGCTCGAGCTCACCGTACGTGCGCTCGGCGATCGCAAGGCGGTGGCCACGAAGCTGCGCCGGATCGCCAGCACCGCCGCACTCTACGTCCGGCCACGCGAGATTCCGGATCGGCTCGATCGGTTGCGCGATGCCGGCTACGTCGCGCGCACGCCGACCCGCGCGCAGTTGTGGTTCGGTGGGCTCGACATGGTTCGCTACGTGATCGCGCCCGCGGCGCGCGACTACTACCAGGCCAAGGGCATCTCGTTCGGCTTTCACAGCGTGCTGCGCCTGCTCGACGATCCGGTGTCGATGATCGATCCGACCGGCCTGTTATCGGAGCGCGACACGATCGTCGGCCACGTCATGCAGGTCGTGCACCTCAACCCGATCTACGACCTCCAGCTCCTCGAGGCGTTTCCGGATGGCCTGTCCGAGCTCGAGCAGCAGGTGCGCGAGATGCTCGCGGGGACGCATCCGCGCGCCACGACGATCGGCGCGATCGTCGAAGATCCCGGCTACCACGCGCGCCTGCTCGACTATGTCGTGCGGTTTCGCGCCGACCGCGACGCGCTGCCGCCGGTGCGTGCGAATTCGCTGCGCGCGGATCCGGCGTTCGCCGAAGCCGAGCAGTTGTTCGCGACACTGCCGGGCTTCTTGTCGTACTGCGTGGAGCTGCCGACCTCGCCGCTCGCACTGGCGCTGCGGTTCGCACGCCGCCCGCCATTCACGGCTCGACGCGCGTGAAGATGAGGTCGCGCGGTGCCCCCGCGTGACAGCCGGTACACACCGTGATGGAGCGTCCCTCGGCGAGCACGTTGTCACCGTAGGCCTCGTACCAGTACCAGGCGGTTGTGGTGACCTTGCGCACCACGGCGTAGCCAGTGACCGCGCCATCCTGTACGAGCTCCTTCACGCTCGCGGCACCGACCGGATAGGCTCCCGCGGCGGTCATCGACAACAGCGTGTTGCTACAGATCCGGTTGATGCGATGGGCACCGGGTGGTCGCGCCGGATGCGCCTCGGCCTCGCACGCCCACGTCTGGTACGCGCCGTCGGCGAGCCAGGGTACGAGCTCGGCATGCGTGATCGGCGGCGATTGGTCGTCGACGACGAGCGGCGTCTCTTCCTCGACCGGCGCATCGGTCAGGTCGACGGGCGCCGCATCGGCCCCGCAGCCGGTCAGGATGTAGACGACGAACGGAAGGCTGCGCATGGACGGGCCTACGCTGCCGGGAACGCGAGGTTACGCGGCGACGGGGCGGGTGGCCTTGCCGAGGGCGATCGCGAGCGGCAGCGGGGCAGGCGCGTTGACGCCCTGCTTCTCGACCTCGACGGCGTAGAGGTAGAGGCACGTGTAGTAGGCCATCCGGAGGAAGGTCGAGAACGCGACGAACGCCGCGAACATGCCGCCGCCGACGACGAACGTGATGACCAGCGCGGTCGTCGTGCTGAACGCGCTGAACGACGCGAACACGATCGCGAAGATCAGTGCGAACCAGATCAAACCGATGATGAAGGTGATCGCGCGGACGCCGACGTCGCCGACGCCGACCAGCATCAGGTGGCCCTTGTGGAGGTCGCGGACGCGGCCCATCGCCTGCTTGAAGCCGGCGTCCTCGATGATGATGCAAGGCAGGAGCAGGAACGCCAGGGTGGTCCAGATCGCCTCGACGATGCCGGCGAGGATCCTGCCGACGATCGAGTCCTCGTTGCGCGCGGCTCGCGCGAACGTCTCGATCACCGCGGAGATCATCGCGAGCCAGATGATCGCGAGAAAGTTCTTCTTCGCGTCGGCGACCCCGTCGCGGAAGCTCGGCGTGCCGCCCTTGAGGTGGACATCGATCATGTTCACCGTGACGCCGCAGAAGAAATAGAAGATCAGGAACGACCCGAAGGTGATGAACCCGCCGACCACCGCCCAGGTCGCGTCGGACCACTTCGGATTGGCGACCACCAACACCGCCACGATGGCGACGAAGTACGCGATGCTGATCAGGACCTGGTAGATCGACGGCGCGAGCAACTTGCCTTGCTTCGCCATCGCCAACGCTTCCTTGGTGAACGTCCACCCCTTCGAAAGACTGTCGAAGAACCCCATCCGACGAGTATCTCCCAGAACGCGGCGTGATACGTCTCCCACGTGGATCCGGACGATCCGGAGGATCGCCTCCTCGATGACTCCATCGACGAACTGGACCGGGCCCGCGATCTGCGCGACGCCGGGGACGACGACCTGGCGTTCGACCTGGGCACCGCGATCCTGGCGGCGCTCGAGCGGTTGTCGTCGGAGACCGTCGCGATCGTGCGGGCCCAGGTGGCGATCCTGCGGGCCGAGATCGCGACTCGCACGCACCCGGTCGAGCGCTCGATCGAGCTCGCCGGCCGGGCGGTCGAGCTTGCCCGCAAGGCGCGGCGCAGCGAGCCGGCCCTGGAGGCCTCGGCCCTCTACATGCTGGGAAAAGCCGAGCGCCCATCGTTCGCACATCGCTACGGTGCGGACGCGTTCGAGGAGTCCCTCGCGCTGTGGCGGCGCCTCGAGGGCGATCACAGTCGCTATGCGCTCGACGCCGCGCAGTCCCTCGCCACCGCCCACGCGAAGGCCGCTAACTGGCAGCACGCGCTCGAGGCGCTCGAGCTGTTGATCGAGCAGGCGGCGGAACCGCCGCACCTGCTGCAGCGCTCGATCGTGTTCGAGCGGATGGGCGAGTCCGAGGCCGCGGCGATCGATCTGGTGCGTTGGCGCGGGTTTGCCGAGACCCGGCCGACCGAGGAACAGCTCCGTGCAGCGCTCGCCGAATCGCGGTTGGCCGCGACCAGCCGGGACCTGCGTACCGCCCGCGCAGCGCTGGTTCGTGCGCACGAGCTGGCGGCGCAGCTCCCGCCGGATACCGCGCGCATCGCCGCGTTGCTCGAGGGCAACGCGTGGATCTATGCGGTCGCCACCGATCCTCCGTGGCTGCTCGCGAGCGAGGTGCTGATGCGGCGTGCCGCGGCGGTCGCGTGGTCGCCGGCGATCGCGGATACCGCCGCCCGGATCGCAGCGCAGTGGCGGTATGGCGTCGATGAGACGCTGGTGCAGCCCGTGTTCGCGGTGCTCGATATCGAGGTCTGCTTGCAATCGTGGGAGCCGACCTCGGCGATGTACGTCGAGCGCCCGGGGCATCAGCAGCTCCAGCTCGTCGTCGTTGGCGCACCCACGTCGATCGAGCGGCTCGCCGATGACCGCTGGCGCGACCTCGCGGTGCAGCGGTTGTTCTCCTCGTTTCACGCCGAGCAGTTCAAGAACAACGAGCCGAACTTCGTCGCGCCGGTGCGCAGTCGCAGCCTGCGGTTGCCACCGATGCACGTGCTCGAGCTCCTGCCGGCGCTGCGGATCCCGCGCTGGGCGACCACGGCGACGGTCGCGATCACCTCGTTGGGTGAGGTGGAGATGCTGTCGGTCGCCGAGACGGCGGTGCTGGCGACGCGTGCGTTGCCGGATCCGCTGGGTGCGATCCAGCGTGCGCTACCGTCGCTGGGGAAAGACGTCGCGCGTGAGATGCTCGGTGCGCCGCGGGAAACAGCGCTGTCGCCGGCGGGCTCGATCCCGATGTTCCCGACGACGACCTGACACCGTGCGCCAAATAGCTCGGAGCTCGCACGTAGATCGGGGACAGGATCTACCCCTCCAACGCTGCGTGATCGTTGCGCGTTTGGAGCCGATCGTAAAATCGGCTCCAGCTCATCGCAGAACGGGTTTCCTGGGCGATTTTACGTTCGCCCGCAGAAGGCTTGCGATGTCGCCGAGTTGCGGGGGTAGATCCTGTCCCCGATCTGCAAGTGCTCGCGTCAGTTCGCGGCGGCGCCGCGGGGCGCGCTGCAGCCGCGCTTGTTGATCGAGGCGCTGACCTTGCCGTAGGCGTTGTCACCCTTCGTGAAGAACGCGTCGGCGGACTCCATCGGCGCGTCGTAGCTGTCGGCGGTGATGCCGGGCAGGTCGGTCGCGCTCTGGTCGTTCCAGTTCGTGCACCACGCCGCGTCGCTCTCCGACAGCGACTTGGAGAACGACGACTCGGGGTTGTCGAGATCGTAGAGCGCGGTCTTCGTCGTGGCATCCATCCCGAGCAGCTCGGCGATGCCGATCGCGAACTGTGACTCGTCACCGGTGCGGGTCACGTAGACGACCTTCTCGCAGCCGAGGTTCTCGAGGACGAGGGCCGGCGCGAGATCCGACCAGCCACCGAACGACAGGTCGCCGGACGGCAGCTCGAGGGCGCGCGCGAGGCCGGGCTCGGCGGGGGACAACGAGATCGCCTGGCGCCACGTCGCTTCGCCGAGCGACTTGAACTTCTTGGTCTTCGGATCGGTGTAGCCGCGGCCGTTCTTCGCCACGGTCGCGAGATCGCGCGCGCTACCGAAGTAGCCGAACTTGACGTCGTCGAACTTGACGTCGAGCGGCAGCGACGTCGCCGCCTTGTACGCCTCGCGCGAGGCCTTCCACGCGTCGACCGAATCGCCGGTGACGACCGACGTGGAGATCAACGCCGGCATGACCTCACCGATCTTGTCGTCGATCCGCGAGTGGACGCTCTGGCTGGCGAGGAACGCGGTGCGGTACTCGCCGATCATCGACTGCAGCTCTTCCCCGCACGTGCTGGCACCAGCGGGGAGCGCGGCGACCTCGAACCACGTCTTGCCGCGGCCAGGCTCGGCGCACGCCTCGAGCCACGACGTCATCCGCTCGTTGTCGGCGGGACCGTAGCCCGCATAGAAGCTGCCGGCGCGCCCGAGCTTGTCGGCGACCGACTCGAAGTTGATCAGGCCCGGGCGGATGAAGATGAGGTCCGAGTCGACCGAGAAGTTGCCGAGCTTCTTCGCGCTCTCGAGGAGGTCGCGGATGTGGAACGCGGGATCCGGAGATTGCTCGACGAGCTCGACGAGCTCGGGGTTGATCAGCTCGCGGAGGTCCTCGCTGGCGAGGACATCGAGCACGGCTTGTCGCGCAGCCTCGACATCGGTCTCGAGCAGACCTTCCGCGCCGCTCGCCTGGAGCTTCGCGACCACCGGCTGGAGCTGGAGGAACGCGGCGGCTTCCTTGGTGGTGGTCAGGTGCTGGAGGTAGCCGGGGAACGACTTGAGGAGGAGGGCGGCGCGCGCGGCGGTCTCGCTCTCGGTGCAGTCATAGCCACCGCAGGACCAGATGTTCGGGTTCTTGCGGATGCTCTCGGTCATGAAGATCGTGATCGAGCCGGAGCTGCCGCCGGCGGCCGCGTCGATCAACCCGTAGTGCTCGGTGATCCGTGCGAGCGACGCGAAGTGCGCGGTGATCAGCTGGCCGTTGCCACGCACGGCGGCGCACAATTTCGGGGTGGCGCGGGCATCGCCGTCGCACTTGCCGGTCTCGCACTGGCCTTGGGGATCGCTCTGCGAGGCGCAGGCAGCCAGGGCAATGAACAGGGAGGCACGGAGGGTCGAGCGCATGCCCACAACAGTCAGCAAGGGATGTACCGGACGAGGAGCCTCTGTGATCGCGGGCTTAGGGATGACCGGCAACCCGCCTAGCCGGACGGTGCAACCTCGATCGGCTAGTTCACTTGACAACCTATATGTCATCATGACAAATAGGTTGTCATGACGGAGATGGACGAGTTCATCGACTCGCTGCGCGAAGCCTTCTTCGCACTGCGCGGCCTGTCCACCCGACTGCTGGTCGAGCTCGAGTGCTCGCCGGCCGAGCGGGGCGTGATCGCGGAGCTCGGCACGCACGGCCCGCGACCTGTCCCGGCGATGGCTCGCACGCGAGCGATCAGCCGGCAAGCGATGCAGAAGGCGGTGGATGCGATGATCGAGCGCGGCTGGTTGCGCACCGAGCCGAACCCCGAGCACGCGCGCTCGCAGTTGATCGTGTTGACTCCGGCGGGCGAGAAGCTGTGGGCGCTGATCAAGAAGCGCGAATCCGCCGCGCTGACGGCGCGCGAGTTGCCGGTCTCGGCCACCGAGCTGACGCGCACCACCGCCGTGCTCGCGAAGCTCAAGCCCTTCTTCGAGGAGGGGCCGTGATGCGTCCTGTCAATCCGTGGGCGACGTTCGCGACTTGTTGTCTGAGTCTGTTCCTCGTCTCGCTCGACATCACCGCGATGAATGTCGCGCTGCCGGCGATCAGCGTCGATCTCGAGACGTCGATCAGCGGGCTGCAGTGGACGATCGATGTCTACACGGTCGTGATCGCCAGCTTCCTGATGATGGCCGGCGCCATGGCGGATCGCGTGGGTCGTCGCCGCGTGTTCCGGATCGGCCTCGTGTTGTTCTCGCTCGGCTCGCTGAGCTGTTCGCTCGCGCCGACCGACGGCGCGCTGATCGCGTGCCGGGTGCTCCAGGCGATGGGCGGTGCGATGCTCAACCCGGTGGCGATGTCGATCATCGTCAACACGTTCCCGGATCCGAAGGTGCGCGCGAAGGCGATCGGCATGTGGGGCGCGGTGTTCGGCGTGTCGATGGCGCTCGGCCCGGTCGTCGGAGGTCTGCTGGTGCAGTCCGTCGGCTGGCGCTCGATCTTCTGGCTCAACGTGCCGATCGGCATCGCGGCGCTGTTCCTGACCACGCGCTACGTGCCGGAGTCGCGCGCGGAGCGTCCCCGGCGCTTCGATGCGGTCGGGCAGCTCCTCGTCATCGTCGCCCTCGGCTCGCTGACCGCCACGCTGATCGAGGGTCCGCACGCGGGCTGGCGCTCACTACCGATCCTCGCCGGCTTAACGGTCGCGATCGGTGCGGTGATCGCGCTGATCGGCTACGAGCGGCGGCGCGAGGATCCGTTGATCGATCTGCGGTTCTTCCGCAGCGTGCCGTTCGCCACCGCGACGGTGCTCGCCGTGCTCGCGTTCGCGACGTTCAACGGCGGCTTGTTCCTGAGCTCGCTCTATCTGCAGCAGAGTCGCGGTCTCGAGCCGAGCGTCGCTGGAGCGTGCCTGTTGCCGAGCGCGATCGCCTTGGTCGTGTGCTCGCCGTTGTCGGGCCGCCAGGTCGGTGCAGGTCATGCACGCCGCATGCTGGTCGTCTCTGGACTCGCGATCGCCGCGTCGGGCGCGTTGATGACCGGGATCACGCCCGACACGCCGTTGCTCCAGCTCGTGCTCGCGTTCGGGGCGCTCGGCATCGGCCTCGGCTCGATCAACCCGCCGATCACCAACGCGGCGGTCTCGGGGATGCCGCGGTCGCAAGCCGGGGTCGCCGGTGGCATCGCCTCGACGAGCCGGCAGGTCGGTGCCTCGCTCGGCGTCGCGATCGCGGGCTCGCTCGCAGCCACCGATGCACATGACCCGGGCTTCGCAGCGTCGACGCATCCGTTCTGGTGGGTGATCGTCGGCGCGGGCGTGGTCGTGGTCGCGCTCGCCGTGGTCTCTACCGGAGCACGCGCGAAGCGAAGCGTGCAGGCGGTCGCGACGCTGGTCAGCGAGGTATGACCGCGGTGCCGCCCCACTCCTCGGGCGCGGTATCGACGAGTGTCTGCGTGAGCACCCACTAATGACCGAACACGTCGTCGAGCATCGCCTGG
>JANNBP010000522.1:0-14231 GCA_031385555.1 Deltaproteobacteria bacterium
GTGCGCCGGCCACCGTGCGGAATCGCCATCAGCGACCGCTCGGAGTTGGCTTGCGAGGGCATCCCAGTCGATCATGTGGTGCGGCGGAGGATCCTGACGTCCTTACCCGCGTAGCGATGAACGATACCTCCGAACCGACGCAGCCCGAGCCCGCACATGCGGTGATCGATTGCGAAGGGGCCGAGATCGCGATCGCCGCGCGGCAGCTCCGCACGCTCGTAGGGGCGGAGGCCGAGCAGCTCGAGATCCACCTCGCGACCTGCGACCGCTGTCGGGCAGGTGTCGCCGACGACACGAGGTGGCTGGTCCGGATGTCGAGCGCGGATTTCGGTGCCGGGCCGCAGTTGCCGATCGTCGATCCGTCGGTGTTCACCGTCGAGCGCGAGCTCGCCACCGGCGGCATGGGCCGCGTCTCGCTGGCCACCGATCGCCGGCTCGGCCGCCAGGTCGCGCTCAAGGAGATCCTCGATCCGAAGCTCAGGGTCCGGTTCGAACGCGAGGCGTTGATCACCGCGCACCTCCAGCACCCAGCGATCGTCCCGGTCTACGAGGCCGGCACGTGGCCCGACGGCTCGGCGTTCTACGCGATGCGACTCGTCGCCGGCACCACGCTGCACGAGGCCATCCACGAGGCGAAGACCCTCGGCGAGCGCCTCGCGCTGCTCCATCACGTCACCGCCATGGTCGAGGCGATCGCCTACGCGCATGGCCGGCGGGTGATCCATCGCGATCTCAAGACCACCAACGTGCTGGTCGGCGACCTCGGCGACACCGTCGTGATCGACTGGGGCCTCGCGAAGAGCCTCGACGAGGCCGAGCTCTCCGGCACGACGATCCCGCGCTCGGGGGGCGACCTCACGCGCGTCGGTGCCGTGATGGGAACGCCTGGCTTCATGGCACCCGAGCAGGCGCGGGGCGAGGCCACCGACGAGCGGGCCGACGTGTTCGCGCTCGGAGCGATCCTCTACACCCTGCTCGCCGGCGAGCCGCCCTATCTGTCCGACGGCGTCGAGACCGCGATCGCGCGCGTCTCCGCCGGGCCGCCGCGGCCGATTGCCGAGCTCTCGCCGGAGGCGCCGAAGGACCTGCATGCGATCTGCGAGCGGGCGATGGCGCATCGTCTCGAAGAGCGCTATCCGACCGCACGCGAGCTCGCCACCGAGCTGCGCCGCTTCGAGGCCGGGCAGCTGCTGGCGCGGCCCTACTCGATCCGCGAGCTGGTCGGTCGCTGGTTCCGCCGCCATCGCGCCCTCGTCCTCGGTGGCCTGGTCTCGCTGATCGCCGTGGTGGTCATCGGGACGCTGGCGATCGTCAACATCACGCAATCGCGTGCGGCCGAGCGCGAGGCGCGCCGTCAAGCCGAGGTCGCACTCGTACAGGCACGCGAGGCTGGCGCCGTGGCACTTGCCGGGGAGGCCATGGCGCTCGAGGAGCAAGCCCGCGTCGCGCTGGCGCGTGGCGATCGCGATGTCGCGCTGGTGCTACTTCACCAGGCGATGTCTCGAGGACGAGACACGCCAGCACTTCGCTACCTGATCGCGATCGCGCTCCGCGATCGCGACCTCCTCGATCGCGATAATGTGACCACGGTTCCGAACGCCATCGAGGCACATGACGGCGAGGTCGCGCTCGATCGCGAAGGCGGCGTGTTTCGGGGCATCACCAAGTTGTTCGACACCACCTCGAATATCGTCGAAGCGGCGTTCCACGATGACTTCCTCGTGATTCAAGACGAAGATCGCTCGTTGGCGTGCTGGAACGTCAAGACCCACACCCTCGCGTGGCGGCATCTTGCACAGACCACCAACGACCGGAGCGGCAAGATCCGGTTCTTGTCATCCGAGGACCGGGTCGTGTTCGCTGCCGCCGATGCTCGGACACTAATCGTGCGGGATCTCGCGACCGGCGTATTGGTCAAGCAGCTGTCGTTCCCCGATGAAATCACGGAGGTCGCGACCACAGGATCGAGCGCATGGTCGATGCTGGTCATTTCCACCCGCGATGACCTCGTCAGTGTCTTTGGCGAACACCTCGCTCTGATACGGCAGATCCGGACACCTGCGAGTGAGTTGGCGATTCTCGATCAGAAGCATGTGGTGACGACATCATTGGACACGGCGACGATCTGGGACGTCGAGGGTTCGGGTTCGGTTCGGCTCGTGCATGACCAAACCGTCGGTGACGTCGCGGTCGATCGCGACAACGGTCTCATCGTCACCGAAGCAGCCGACAACACATTGCGTGTCTGGGCTGCTTCAGGTGTGCTCCTCGGCCTCGCAACCGCCTCGGATACGAGCTTGCTGGGCCCGCCGACAATTTCCCGCGACAACGACTTGTTGGCGAACATCGGCGACCAACTCGAGCTCTGGAGACTTCCCACTCTCGACGCGAGGCTCACGCTTCCCGACCGGTTCCATGGCCTGCGGAGCGACAAGCTCGGTTACTCGGCCGTGGTAGACCGCAAACACATAAGGCGGATCACAGCTCCAAGGTTCGGTGTGCTTGCCAAGGTCGGGGGCCGTGGGAGCGCATTCATCGGTGACCTGCTCCTCGCAACCGCAGAAGCACCGAAGCTTGACCGCGTCGCCAGTACCTACGATAGCCGAGGCCGCTTGATGCGCCGCAAGCCATACTCGATTCCGATCGGCGTCTGGTATTCGAGCAGACGTCGACTCATCGTGGATGCGCGCGATGACCGAGGGCTCCAGCTCTTTGATGTTGAAACCGGAGATCGCGTCACGACGTTAGGATTCGCCGGTCACGTTGCGCTGTCTCCAAGCGGATCGCGAATTGCTCTCGCTGATCAGACACGCCTACGGATGCGGAACGAGGATGGAGATTTACTGCACGAGCTCTCGATCGAAGCGATTGCTATCGCGTTCGCTGATGAACGCACGTTGGTGGTTGCGCATTCCAATGGCGTCAGTCGAGTCGATACAGAGACCCATGAGGTTTCGCTGCTATCGAACAAGCTGGCGAGGTCGATCGAGGTAGCGCGCAACGGCCGCGTGGTCCTACTCGGCCAAGATCTTTCCGTGCTCGACACGAACGGGGCATTGATGGCAACGACCCCGACCTACTCCAAGGCCGTACGGTGTTCGGGTGATGCTCGATGGATCGCAAGTCAGAACGCGAGCGGCGCGATCGACGTGCTGGATCTCGATCACGAGCTCAGCCTGACCTCCACGATCCCGGCAACCAACGGCGCGGTGTTCACGATCGCGCGCGATGGTAGCCGGGTCTTCATCGGTGACGCGGATGGCAGCATCCGGGTATTCGAAGCCACCAGTGGTCGCGAGCTCGAAACCCAGAGGTTGTCTCGTCGCGCTGTCAAGAGCATCGTGCTCTCGCCCGATGAGACCACCCTGCTCGTCGACAGCTTTGACCTCAGCAACTGGTCCTGGCGTCATCGTGAGAAAACCGCGGTGCTGCTCGAGATCTCTCTCGACACCCATTCGCTCTCCGAGCTAACCAAGCTCGTCGAGGAGACCGGTTGGACGTTCCGCGACGGAATCGCGCGTGCGCCACAATCGAAGTGACGGCCTGCTCCTCACCGCGGACGATCGCTTGAACGGCGCGGCGGAGAGGACCAGCAGCTCGTTCGACGCGGTCATCCGAGAACCTGGTGTAGATGGTCCGATCATGGGTACGGGCGAGCGCGACGAGTCGATCGCCGAGCCTCGGGCTTGCCCATCCATTGCTTCGACAGCGACAGTCGCTCGGTAGGCGAGGCACAAGGCGAGCGCAGCAGGCTCGTCAGTCAGGGGCAGTCGAGCGGGAACGTTCCGCTGCGACCGCGCGAGCTCGACCACGACGCGGCGCCCGTGCCGTCGAACGCGATCTCGATCACGTTGTCGCGCACGGTGGTGCGCGTGATCGAACCCGTCGGGCACGCTGCTCGGCAACGCGTGACGTCGGCGGTGGTCGAGCGCGCCAGGTCGCCACGCGACGACGACCATGCGCCCTCGAGGGTCACGCAGTCGTCATCCCACGACACGGTGTAGTCACCGTCGTGCTCGATCTCGAACCCGCGGCCTCCCACGCCGCTGGTACGAGTGACGACCGCGAGCGCCTGCGCGTTGTTGGCGTTGGTGTACGTCGCCGTGGCGTCGATCTCGACGGTCGCCAACCCGATCCGAAAGTCCGTCGCGCTCGCGGCCGCGACGATCGCCTCGCCGGCGATCGAGACCTCGACCGCGACGACTCCGTCGAGCGCGCGCAGCCCGCGGGGGCCGACGCAGTTGTCGAACGTGTAGTCCAGGTGCGCGCCGGTCTGCTCGACGGTCACGCATCCCGACGGGGTGTAGCGGGCGGCGGCGCGCGTGGCCATCGCCGTCGCCGCTTGCTCGGCGGTGATCTGCAAGGCACCGGTCGTTGCTGCGCCATCGAGCATGCTCGAGAACAGCGCAGCTTCGTCGTTGGTCGACTCGGTCGAGTCGACTGCGAGCTCCGCCGCTTCTTGTTCGAGCGCTTCGCGACGCGTACAGGCAGTCAGGGACAGGGCGGCGACAAGCAGGGTTAGGGTCTTCATTTCGGTTCCTCCGCTGTCGGATCACATCAAGCCGCAGGCCAGCGCCAGCTGTCGAATCCCGCAACATCTTGGAATCTAGAGGTTCCACTACACCGCAAAGGAGGAAGGCTCACCGGTACCTCGAGGTTCCACCGCGCGTTCACGCTGTGGTGTTCGACGACCGCAGAGTCGATCACGCAATCGGCGGTCGACGCGACCCATCTTCCGCGTTCGTTCCCGAATCCACCGATCGATCGATGTCGCTGATCGAGCGTCGACGTTCGGCTACAGGCTCAGCTGGCAGAGCAGGGCGCGATGGTCCGTACCGGAGCCGCCATCGAGCCGCACGGTTCCCGTTGCCTCGCCGAGGGTCTTGCACGTGCCGGACGCGAAGTTCGAGATCACGTGGTCGTAGGTGTGGTTCCCGATCGGGTAGAACGCCGACATCAGCGGCGGGGACTGCTCGGCGGTCCCGCTATGGAACCGGAACTTCTTGCCCGCACCGACCCAGTCCCGGAGATACCGTTCGGAGGCATCGTCCCCCGCGAACGGATCGAGGTTGAAGTCGCCTGCAAGCAGGCTGCGCGTGCCACGTGCGAGCGCGGACGAACCTTCGAACACCTGGACCAGCGCGCTGCGTCGACAATCGACCGCGTTGCCACTCGGTGGATGCAGGTCGACGAGCCGGAACGCTTTCGCGCGTGCGGGGTTGATCGTCACCGCCGAGACCGAGAACCCTGCGTCGCAACCGGCCCCTGGTGGTGGCGCGGTCTCGGAGACCTCGGCATCGATGCACAGCTCGCCATCCGGACACCCGGCGATCCCGCCCCAGCCGCGCTTCACCGCGACGCACTCGAAGTGGCTGCGGGTATCGCATGCGATCGTGTAGTCGTCGCCGACCAGTCGCCGGGCTTGCTCGGCCACGTCAGCCGTCTGCGAGGCGTGGCACACCTTGCGCGAATCGGTCTCGTTCATCGCCTGGCACTGCTCGAGGCTGACCACCTCCTGCAGGCTGACCACGTCGGCATCGATCTCGCGGATCGCCGCGCCGAGGCGGGCTTCGGTCTCGGCGTAACACAGCTTGTACTTGTAGCCTCCGCAGGTCACGGCCACGTTGCCGACGTTGGCCTGGAGCAGGCGCATCGAATTGGGGCGATCCTCTTTGCCCCCCGAACCGGGATTCTCCGTCTCGGTGACCGACGTGCATGCCGCGAAGCTGAGGAGAAGGGTGGCTGTGCGATGGGCCATTCCCCGGTTGGTCGCAAGCAGCAGGCCAGACCGAAGACGGGAGGATCCTTGCTCAAACAGGGAGAACCGAGATTCTTCGGGGAGACAGGCAAGCCGGATGGCCGGCAACTCGATCGTCGGTCCGACCAATGCACGGAGGGACAGAGAGCTCCGTCAGATAGGCATGAAGCAACTAGCTCTGTGTCTGACCCTCATCCTGAGTGCGTGCGGGGACGGAGGAGGCACCGGTTCGCCCGACGCTTCCCAGATGGACGCTGCGATGTCGAACGACGCGCCACTGATCGATGCTCCTGCGCAGACGTTCCCCGCGGTGTGTGACGAGTCGCCGCTCCTGTGCCCCGATGCTGCGTCGCTCGCGAGCTGTGAAGCAGGTAGTGGATCGGCGTTCGGCACGTGCAGCTATCTGCCGATCACCGAGGGCTGCGTGACGGCGGGTTGTCCGTCAGACGCGCAGATCTGTCGTACAGCAGAGAGCGCTGCCGGGCACTGCACGCACTCGTGCGTCGACGACGCCGATTGCGTCGTGATGGGCGGCGGGTCCGCGACGTGTACGACGATCAACGGAGCGGTGAAGATCTGCATCGTCAACTAACCCCCAACTAACCCCAGAGTGGGAGTTCGCGCTGTCAAAGGATCGACCCAGGCGAGCGCTGCGGGTCAAGCAACCTCGAGAGATGCGAGCGCGGTCCAACGCGTCGAGGTCGTCAGCAAGCGCAAGATGCTGTCGAGCGTCGGGTCGCCGATGCCGAGCTTCGAGCGCAGGGCGTCGCGTGTGGCCGTGACGAAGGCCGCGCGCGCGGAGGCGATGCGGCGGGTCGCGTTCGTGCGATGGATGCCGTAGATGTTCGCGATCTGTTCGATGCCGAGGTGTTGATGCAGCTCGAGATCGAGGACGAAGCGATCGTGTTTGGCGAGGGCGAGCCAGGCGGTTTGCAGCGCGGAGCCGAGGTCGGCCGAGTAGCGTTCGCGCATGTGGGCGAGCTCGGGATCCGCGCCGACGCGATCGATGAGCGTCGCGCTCGAGTCGCTCGGGATCGCGCGGGTGGCGCGCTGCTGATCGAGTGCGAGGCGCATGACGATCGTGCGGACGAAGGCCGCGAGCGAGCCGCGACCGCGATAGCTGGCGATGGCGGGCGAGTCTCCGACGAGCAGGCGTACGCGGGCGAGCTGGCCGACGTCGTCGAGGTCACCGAGGCCGCGGACGCGGACGTGGGCGAGGGCAGGCGCGATCATCTTGGCGTCGAGCTCGGTCAGCGCGGCATCGATGCCGGCGATGGCGGCGCATGCGAGGATGAGGTCATCGCGATGATCGCCGTCGAGCTGAGGAGCGAGGCTCGCGGCGTCGAAGGTGCAGCCGGGCCACCGCCTGGCGAATTCCGCAGCGAGATCCACGTGCGAGAGTATAGGCCATGAGTTGTCTCGCCGACGAAGTCGTCGCTGCTTGGCTCGACGGCGCGCTCGCCGAGCAAGAGCGCGCGATGGCCATCGAGCACACGAGCGGGTGTGATCCATGTCGCGAGCTGGTCGGCGCGATGTTCGATAGCGAGCGCGTCCCCGTGACGATCGGACGCTACGAGGTCGTGGGTTCGATCGGGGGAGGCGGGATGGGCGTCGTGTTGCGCGGGCGCGATCCGGTGCTCGACCGGAGCGTGGCGATCAAGCTGGCGCGGGTGGGGCAGGGCGATCAGGCGCAGATGCTTCGCGAGGCACAGGCGCTCGCTCGGTTGAGTCATCCCAATGTCGTTGCGGTGTATGACTTCGGCGAATCGGGTGGCGAGGTGTTCGTCGCGATGGCGCTCGTCGAGGGCCTGCCACTCTCGCGCTGGCTCGCGGAGTCGCACTCGTCGATCGAGAAGCTGCGCGTCCTCGACGGTGTGGCGGCGGGGCTCGCGGCGATTCATGACGCGAACCTCGTCCACCGCGACATCAAGCCGGACAACGTTGTCGTCCGGGAGAACGGTGAGGTGGTGATCGTCGATTTCGGTCTGGCGCGACCATCGGCGTCGGGTGCAGCGGGGACCGGCGTGGCGGGGACGCGTCATTACGTGGCACCCGAGGTCATCGCCGGTGGGGCGGCGACACCTGCGAGCGATCAGTATGCGTGGTGGATCCTCGTGGATGAAGTCCTCGGCGCGCATCCGCGCGTCGACGCGGTGCGTGCGCGCGGGATGTCGAACGATCGCTTTCGCGACATGCGCGCGGCTGCGCAGGCGTTGCAGCGCGCGGTGGCTCCGCGATGGCGGGTGCCGGTGGCGATCGGAACGCTCGTCGTGATCGCCGCTGCGACCGGCTACGTCGCGACGCGTGGTGGCGAGGATCCATGCGCGTGGGCACCGACGGCATGGCACGACCAACGCGCAGCGGTCGGTCATGGCCTCGAGGTCGCCGGCATCGATGTCCCACGTGTGATGGGTGCGCTCGACAAGCGGGCGACCGCGACGGCGACCGCTCGCCGCGATGCGTGCATGCTCGCGCGTAGCGACGGAGCTGACGATCGCGCGTTCGGTCAGTACCGGGTCGCGTGTGTCGATCGGACGTGGGCCGATGCGATGGGACACCTTCGCGCGCTCGGTTCGGCCGAGCGCGAGGAGGTGTGGTCCGCGCTCGATCAGCTGGGGCTCGTCCTGGATCCCGCGCGGTGCGCGAAGGCATCGCGTGCGACCGTCGCGCCCGCGGCGCTGGATCCAAATGCCGAGGTCACGCGTCTCGGACGCGAGCTCGTGGCGATCGCGCGCGAGCCCTCGCTCGACACAGCGACACGCCTCGCGCGGATCGACGCGATGGAGCCCGCGGTCATGGCGATGCAGGACGTGCAGCTCGCGGCGCGATGGCACGTGCTTCGTGCAGAGGCGCTGGTGAAGCTCGGCCGATTCGAGGAGTCGGCCGCAGCTCTCGATCGCGGAGATCTCGCTGCGGAGTCCTCGGGCGATGATGATCTGCGCCTCGAGATCGCGATCGATCGAGTGATGCACGCGTACGTGACGGCCAAGCGCGACACGGCGGCGCTCGAGGCGCGTGCGGCTGCTCTCGTCGACAAGCTCGACAATCCGGTGCGTCGAGCCGAGCTCGCGGATGCGCGCGGGGTGCTGCTGGCCGCGCGGGACGATCTTCCCGGCGCGGTTGCGTCGCTGCGAGAAGCCGTCGCGATCTACGACGAGCTTTCGCTCGACGCGAGTGAGCGAGCCGGGCGCGCGTTGCAGAATCTCGGAGCTGCGTTGCAGCTCGCCGGCGATCTCCCGGCGGCCGGCGAGGTGTTCGACAAAGGACTCGCCGTCACGCGCCGGCGATTCGGTGAGGCGGCGGCGAACACGTTCGAGATGCGTGGGGCGCGCGCGACGAACTTGCTCTACGCCGGCCGTGCCGAGGAAGCGCGTCGCGAGCTCGCGTTGGTGGTCGACGGACTGGCGAAGGTCGCGGGCCCGGGAGACTCCGCGCTCGGCATGGCGCACCTGATGTTGTGTCAGGCGGAGAAGGAGGCAATGGTGGCGACGGCGGTCGAGCGGTGCCGTGCCGCACTCGCGCATGCCGAGGCGGCGTTTGGTAAAGATCATGCACAGCTCGTCGGCTATCTCACGGCCTACGGTGATGCACTGCGCGTGACCGGTCGCGTCAAGGAAGCGATCGAGGTCCTCGACCATGCGGTCAAGATCGGCGAAGGCGGCACGGTCTCTGCGGCCGAGCTCGGCTTTGCGCAGGCGTTGCTCGCGTTGGCGCAGCACACCGTCAACGCCAGGGATCCGCGAGCGCTCGCGTTGGGGCGCACGTCGCTGACAACGCTCAGAGGTCGGCCCGAGATGGCGCGTGTCGTCAAGGAGCTCGAAGCAGCGTTCCCCTGACGGCGCCCACTCATCCGACTACTTCCTGTTTGCCTGCGGGGCGAGGCGCCCCAGCCATCAGAATCTGACGAAATGCTCGGGTCGCCGTGTTACGCCACCTCGCATGAAGCTCGCGCCTCTCGTGCTCTTGCTCTTGCCTGCAACGGCATTCGCTCGCCCCGACCCAGATAAGGCGCTCACCTACTCGATCCTCGTCGACGGTTACGCGAGCGACGGCCCGGCGGACGCGAAGGTCACGCTGGTGATGGCGCAGGACTACGCGGATCCGTTCAGCCAGCGCAGCCGCACCACGCTCGAGGATCTCCGCAAGAAGTACGGCAACGATCTGCGGATCGTGTTCCGCAACATGGTCGTCCATCCGCGCAACGCGATGGCGAGCGCACTCGCGAGCTGCGCCGCGCACAAGCAGCGGTCGTTCGATGCGATGGAGGACAAGCTGTGGGGCCAGTTCGGCCAGCGCCAGTGGGACGTGTCCGACGTCGACCTCGGCAACGGCCCGCAGAAGTGCTGGGACTCCGTCGAGGGCTGCAAGAACGTCGTGGGGTTTGCAAATGATCTCGGCCTCAAGGTCGATCGCTTCAAGGCGGACATGCGCGCGTGCGTGCAGGTCGTCGAGGACGACATGACCGACCTCAAGCGGTTCGCCGTCCAGGCGACGCCGACGTTCTTCATCAACGGGCGGTACCTCGCCGGCGCGCAGCCGATGGAGAACTTCGAGAAGATCGTCGACGAGGAGCTCGCGAAGGCGACCGACAAGATCAAGAAGGGCACCGCGAAGGCGCGCTACTACCGGACCTGGATCGTCGACAAGGGCGAGACCAAGGTCGATCAGGCGGCGCAGCCGACGCCCGTTCCGGCGCCGCCTCCCGTCGGGATTCGCCCGCCGAGGCGGCCCGAGCCGGATCGCGCGCTGACCTATGCGATCCCGGTCGCCGGCTACCCGACGCAGGGTCCCGCGGATGCGCTGGTCACGCTCGTGATCGCGCACGACTACGCGGATCCGTACAGCGATCGAAATCGCGCGACGCTCGAGGAGCTCGCGAAGAAGTACGGGCGCGAGCTGCGGATCGTCTATCGCAACCTCGTCGTCCATCCGCGCAACGCGATGGCCGGCGCCCTCGCGAGCTGTGCGGCAGCTCGGCAGAACAAGTTCGAGCCGATGGAGACCAAGCTGTGGGAGGCGTTCGCGCAACGCACCCTCGACCTCACCGAGGTCGATCAGGGGAACGGACCGCAGAAGTGCTACGAGATGGCCGAGGGTTGCCCGATCGTCGTCGGGTTCGCGAAGGGCATCGGCCTCGACGTCAACCGCTTCAAGGCGGACATGAAGGGCGCGTGCGTCAAGGTCGTCAACGACGACATCCGCGAGCTCCAGACCTTCGCCCTCGGCGCCACCCCGAGCTTCTTCGTCAACGGTCGCTACCTCTCCGGCGCCCAGCCGACGGCGAGCTTCGAGGCGCTGATCGATGAGGAGCTCGCGAAGGCGACTGCGGCCGTCAAGCAGGGCGTCGCGCGCGCGCGCTTCTATCAGACGGTGATCCTCGGCAAGGGCGAGAAGCGCGTCGACCTCAGCGCGGTCCAGCCGGTGGCTCCGCCGACCGCGATCCCGCCCGTGCGTCCCGAGCCGGATCGTTCGAAGAACTACGCGGTGAAGGTGGAGGGCTACCCCTCGAAAGGCCCCGCCGACGCGAAGGTGACGATCGTGATGTTCTTCGACTACGCGACCCCGTACGCCGAGAAGGCGCGCGCGACGCTCGACGAGCTGATGCAGCGCTACGGCAACGAGCTACGCCTCGTCTATCGCACGCGCCTCGTGCACCCGGCGAACGCACACGCGGCTGCGCTCGCACTTTGCGCGGCCCACAAGAGCGGCAAGGCCGTCGCGATGGATGACGCGCTGTGGGAGAAGGCGTTCAAGTCGCGCAACTTCGACCAGACGAACGTGCAGGTCGGCAACGATCAGCAGAAGTGCTGGGACACCCCGGACGGCTGCAAGGCCGCGGTCGCGATCGCGCAGGACCTCGGCCACGATGCGAAGCGCTTCAAGGCCGACATGAAGAGCTGCGTCGCCACCGTCGACGCCGACGACAAGGACGCGACGACGAACTTCCTGGTCAACGCGACGCCGACGTTCTTCATCAACGGGCGCTACATGGCCGGTGCGATGCCCGCAGAGGCCTTCGCGCAGATCATCGACGACGAGCTCGCGAAGGCGAACGACCGGATCAAGAAGGGCACGCCGAAGGGGCGCTATTACAAGAGCTGGATCGTCGACAAGGGCGACAAGCAGGTCGCGCCGTAGGAGTTTGGCTACGGCTGCGCGCGCCTCGTCACTGCCACGGGTCGGCTGGCTTCTTCACTTTGAGGACGTAGGGCCCGAGCAGCGTGTCCCATGCCTTCTTGCGATCCTTGTAGTCGCGGACGCACTTCCCGAGGCGCCGCTCCGGGATCTTGAGTGACTTCATCATCGGCGCCCAGCGCTTCTGATCGGCGCCGTAGAGCAGGCAGGTGATCGCCACCACGCGCTGCTCGTTGAAGCTGTGCTCGTCGTAGAACACGTGCTTTGCACCGGGCCGCTTGGCCATCGTGTCAAACCACTGCGCGGCCGAGAGGGCCGCCTTGAAGCCGGGCGCGCCGAGCTGGATCATGACGAGCGTCGCGAGCTCGTCCGCCGCGTCCTCGCCCTTGCCGGTGATGGGGAGGCCGAGCTCGCCGACCAGGGCGTGACCGAATTCGTGGAAGAACACGAAGAACAGCGTGCCGCGCGCGAGCTCGGCGGACTTCGTGTCGTCGGCGCCCGACTGCTTGAACTGACCGACGAGGTCGTCGTAGAGGTCGTGGCACATCGAGATCGAATGCGTGCCGGGAGAATAGAACGCGTTGATCTTGCCGCACTCCTTGAACGTCACCGGTAGCGCGTGCGGCAACCGGGTGCGGAGATCGAGCCCGCCGACGATCTTGGTCATCGCCTCGATGAAGTCCTTCGGCGGACCGACCGTCTTCTTGCCCGCTTCGTAGCTCGCGGTCAGCCGCGGCCCGGCGACCCGCGCCGACGACAGGATCTCGTTGTTGGCCTGCCGGATCAGCGGATCCTGATCGGCGCCGACCGCGGAGATCAGGAGCACGGCCTTGCCGCGCACCGGCACGGCGAGGATGTCCATGTCGACGGGCTTGCCCTTCGCCATCACGCGGCCGCTCGCCGAGATCAACTTGATCCCGTCGCGGGTCACCGCGTTGATCTTGACATCCTCGAACTTCTCGCCGATCAGCTTCTTGAACTGCTCGGCATCGACCGGGAACGTCGGCACCTCGACGAGATCGAGCGCGCGCCCTTTGTACGCTTTGGGATGGAGCAGGATCGACTTGCCCTTCGGCTCCTGGACCCAGTTATCCGGGATCTTGAGCTCCACTCCGTAGACGACCACGACCTCCGCACGCGCGGTGCGAACGCCAATCAGTGCAACGACCAGACAGACCAGTAGCTTCATCGAACCCCTTTCCGGATCACCGCCGACGATCGAGGAACATCGAGCCGAGCACCGCGCCGAGCGAGCCTGTGGTCGAGTGTTCATCATCTGCCACGCGGGTCCATTCAACCTTCTTACGCAGGTCGGGTGCAGCCTCTTTAGGCGCATCGAACCCATCGCGCTCCGAATAGTCGCCGGCGCGCCGCAGCACCGCGTCGAGCTCCTGAGAATCAAACCAGATCCCGTGCGAGGCGCAGCGATCGAGCGCGACCGAGCCGACGCTGACCGGCACCATGCCCTGACCGCACTGCGGGCACGATCGGACCGCGCCTCGGCGCGCTTTCCACTCGATGTTGACGAACGTCCCGGTCCGTTGCTCGGCCATCTGGATCAGCGCGCTCTCCGGGACCCATGCTCCTCCACACACGCAACGCTCGGTGTTGCCGGCGCGGGTCATCGGGCTCGTGCATGACACGCAGTTCATGCCGCGCATGTTGCCACAATTGATGACCTTTTCAGCAACACCGGAACGTTGCTACCTGACGTTTTTGCGTGCTAGATCCGGCCCCTCCTCGGTTTCCGAGGAAATCCACAGGACACCAGAGAAACCAGGGCGTGCCCCGCAGGGGTTCCTGGAATCGTTGACGGTGTCCGACGCAGCCAAAACGAAGAGAAAAGAGACAGACACATGGAAACGATGGCAGAAGCGACGGCGCAAAACCCGATCAGCATGCGCGCGCTGCTCGAAGCGGGCGTGCACTTCGGACACAACACCGGCCGGTGGAACCCCAAGATGAAGCAGTTCATCTTCGGCGCCCGCAACGGCATCCACATCATCGACCTGCAGCACACGGTGAAGTTGTTCCGCTCGGCCTTTCAGGCCGTGGTCGACACCACCTCGCGCGGTGACACGGTCCTGTTCGTCGGCACCAAGAAGCAGGCACAGGACGTGATCGTGGAAGAGGCGACGCGCTCGAACCAGCACTACGTGACGCAGCGTTGGTTGGGTGGAACGCTGACCAACTTCAAGACGGTGAAGGGCTCGCTCGAGCGCCTCCGCTCGCTCGAGAAGATGGAAGAGGACGGCACGCTGTTCGCGCTCACCAAGCGCGAGCAGGTGATGATCCGCCGCGACCGCGACAAGCTGATGAAGTCGCTCGGCGGCATCAA
>JANNBP010000018.1:0-21303 GCA_031385555.1 Deltaproteobacteria bacterium
GGTCGATGCTATCGTCTGGCGAGAGGAACGATGAGTCCCGGCGAGTTACGCATCCTCGAGTTCATCGAGACCCGATTGGACAGCCTGGTCTATCGACCGTCGCTGTGGGGCTCACTCCATTCGGTCGAGGATCAGGTGTTGCAACTGCTCGAGCTACGCCGAGTGCTTGTGGACCCGCGCCTTGGCGCGCGAGACACCGGACGCCTCATGCAAGACTACGTCGCATTCATCGCGACGCTCTTTCCAGAGCCGACGCCGGAGCCGCTCGCCGCTCAGCTGGAAGCACTGGGACGCACGGATGAATTCGCTGCGCTGCTCGGAGGCTTCGTCGCGGATGAGCTTGTGGCTCACGTCGCCGGAGCCAGTGAGCCTACGGCGCTTGAACTGCCGACTCGGCTGGAGATCGCGGAGCGCGTGTTCGAACAGGTTCGAGCGCAGGTGACGAACCAGCTGCGCCGTGACTCGCGGAGCGCTCAGGCGATCCCCTTCCCGGCGAACGCAGGACCACGATGACCAAGGGGGAATTCCAGGTCGATTTCCTTCGGTCGGTCGCCGCGAATCAGGGGCGGATTGAAAGTGCTCGGTTCTCGCTGCAACGCGGTCCGCTTCGATTTCCCGAGCCGCTGTACTCGTTGACCTTGGAGCAGCACGGAGCTCGCTCGCTGCAGCAGCTCGCGTGGACGCCCGAGCTGGAAACCTACTTGCTGTTCGAGCTTCGCCGCAAGGTTGACCGCCTCGAGGAAGAAGCCGAGCGATTCGCAGCGATCCTGCTCAACAACTTCGAGACGGCGGCTGCGAGCTACGGGAAAGACTACGCGCGAGCTGTGCTGCTCACGATCTTGCGAGAACGATCTGAGTACGCGCTGGATGCGACCCTGAGCAAGCTCGGTCCTGCGAGACCGAGTCAGACCAACAGGCACTATGCGGATTGCGTTGCGTTCTTGAAGCACTCCATCGATGGCCTCGACAACACGGCCAGCAGCCACCTCAGCTACTCGCGGGAACAAGCGTTGTCGCTGCTCCGTGCTGCGCTCGAGATCCTTCTGGATGAAACGTTCCACATCTCGGGCGCCGCCGAGTTGTTTCCTACGGGCTGATCCGACGCGAGCGAGTCTTGATGCTGCGCGCCAGCAACGGGATCCCGACCGAACGCGCCTGATGTTCGTAGCCTGACCAGGGAACCCTGGGCGTGGGCTACTTGCGCGTCGACGAGCGCTTGTCGCGAAGTGGCTGGAGACCGGCGGCGGCGAGCGCCGCACCCAGCGGCTTGAAGCGACGCGTGATCCCGAGGAGTAGGCGCGCATCCTCTTCGAGCGCGGCCCCCGAGACTCTTGCCCGCGCGGTGGCGCGCCTGCAGCGCCGCGACGACCTCCTCGGCCGAGTAGGCGTCGTGCATGACACGTCTCGGCCAGGTGGTGAGCCCCATCGCTTCCACCCCTGCCTCGAGTAACCCGTAGCGACGCCAGAGTGCTTGGCCAGCGGGATGCTTGAAGAGCTCGCCGAGGTTCATCGTCGGTTGTTCCCGCGCGAGCGCGTGCATGCGCTCGAACAGCTGCTCGTCGGTGTACGGTTTTCGGCGGAGGCGGATCTCCTCGGATCGAGACCGGCCGCGAACAGCGCATTGTCCCAGCTGCCGAGGTAGCGCACTGCCGCGGTGACGAGCTTCGAGCTTCGAGGGCGCCTTGCTGTACGAGAGCGGCTCACCGCCTTCGTAGCGCTCGGTGATCTCTCTTCGAGCACGCGGTCCTCATCCCAGGCTTCTGCGACGAAGGTCGCGCGTGGCGGATGCGGTACGCCTGCCAGGATGCGTGCTCGCACGATGCTGCCGAGGTAGGTGCGGATCGCGCCGACCAGATCGTCTCGTCCGGCGAGCTCGAGATCCCGACTTCGGATCGTCACGAGGCTGCGGCGGATCGGGCAGCTTGGCAGCGCGGCGTGCGCGATGAATCCCGCCGAAGTGATGCAGCAGGGTGTTGTAGAGCGCGAAGGGGAGCTCGTTGCTCGGTAGCGGCGAGCCCGCGGCCCGCGTGAGCTTCGTCAGCTCGGCGATCACCGCCCGTTTGCTCGGGATCGGGATCCGATGCCGGAACCTCGCTCGTCACCAAGAGCTTCGCCGGGGGCTTCCTCACCGCGGTCTATCGACGGTGGCCATCGTGGGATGCCGCGATCGAGAGCGCCGGCCTGACGCGTCGCTACCAACAAGATGTCGCGAACGCTCACGCAAGCCGACTTGGCGGTACGTTCCTGTCCCGATCAGCCGGAGCCGAGCGGGTGATGGCCAGTCGTATCCTCGACGATCGCTGCTGAGATTCGACAACGAGTACGGTTGCACTCCTCAGGATTGAGGAGCGGACGATCCTGCCTGTCGGGCCTTACGCCGCGCCTGATTCCGTGCGGATTGCTTGGCATTCTTCACGCGGGCACGGTCCTCGATCGAGAGCACCACCTCGGGGCGCTCGCGGCCGAATCGTTCGAAGTACAGCCGCTCGATAAACATGGGTAGCGGCGACTTCCACGGTTCTTGATCGTGGTTGGCGAGCGTGCCGAGCTTGTCGGGATTCATGGCGAGCTCGCGAGCCATCTGCACCTGCGCGTGGGAGAGGTGAAACCGGCGACGTGCTTCGATCCAATCAGCGAGGTTCTGGGAGCGCTTGGTCATCGTGGGTGGTGAACCGGATTGAAGTTGAATGTTTCCAAGGAAGGGCGTCGATCGTCAAGCGAGGTCGACCTTCAACCTCGAAGCAGCACCGAACGTCAGAGCTGCCCTCTATTCTCCGAGGGCATGATCGCACGCAAGGATTCGCGCCAGCCGCCGGGCACGCCGTCGGTGCCCGTGATCGATCGAATCCAGAAGGTCCTCGCGAGCGCGCGTACATCCGGGACCTTCGCGACCCGGCACACCGCCGACGCTAACGACATCTTCGTCGACGTGATCGGCGTTGGTCCGGTCCCACTGCCGCTGTCTTCCCGAACGGCGAGCAAGCTGCGCGCGGTGGCGAAGCCGGCGCACTACGGCCTGCGCGAGAAGACGCTGCTCGATCCGCAGGTGCGAGATACGTGGGAGATCGGCAAACGTCAGATCAAGGTCGATCCCCGCCAGTGGAAGCACACCCTCGCTCACAAGCTGCCGCTGATCGCCCGCGACCTGGGGCTACCCGAAGGCGCCACGCTGCGTGCCGAGCTGCATAACCTGCTTCTGTACGAGCCCGGCCAGTTCTTCGCACCTCATCAGGACTCGGAGAAGGCAGACGGGATGATCGGCTCCTTGGTCGTGCTGCTACCGTCCGATGCCAAGGGCGGCGCCCTCGTGATCGAGCACCACGATGAGAAGGTCAGCTATCGCGGCTCCCGCGATGAGCTCGCGCTCGTCGCGTTCTACGCCGACTGTCGCCACGAAGTGCGGCCCGTGACCTCGGGCTACCGCGCGGCGTTGACCTTCAACTTGTTTGTCGATGCGGCGGACCACGGCGCCCCACGAACATTGTCAAGACCCACCAATGTGCTCGTCGATTTGGTGCGCGAATACTTCTTGACGCCACGGCCCGAGCGGGCATATCGCCCGGCCGAACCACCGCCCGAGCGGCTCGTGTACCTCCTCGATCACGAGTACACGCAGGTGGGACTGTCCTGGCAGGCGCTGAAGAATAGCGACGCGGTGCGGGCAGCGTTGCTTCGCAACGTCGCCGCGCGCCTCGACTGCGAGATCGTGCTCGCGCTCGCCGACGTACACGAGAGCTGGTCGTGCGAGGACGATTGGGAATCCGGTGGATACCGCTATGGCCGGCGCCGGGGACGCTACAACGAGGCTGATGACGAGGATGTTGGCGACCACGAGGAGTACACGCTGATCGAGTTGTACGAGTCGAACGTCGAGTTGCGGCACTGGGTGACCCCGTCGAACAAGCGCGCTCAAGCCATCTCGGGCGAGGTCTTGGATGACGAAATCTGCTTCACGAAGCCCAACGTCGATCTCCGGCCGTTCAAGTCCGAACACGAGGGATACACTGGCAACGCAGGCAACACCGTCGATCGCTGGTACCACCGCGCCGCGGTGCTGTTGTGGCCGCGAACCAGGACGTTCGCGATCCGTGCGAAGGCCTCGCCGATGTGGGGCATCCGCGAGGTCACCAAGGCGCTCGCACGAGGCAAGACCGACGTCGCGAGGCAACTCAGCCGCGAGCTACTTTCGTTCTGGTCCAGCGTTGCATGGCGCGAGAAGGCGCCGAGCCTCGCGGATCAGGTCTTCCTCGCGGCTGACTCCGTCGATGACGCCGAGCTCGCTGCCGCGCTTGTCGGCCCGATCGCGCTCGAACAGGTGACTCCGAAGCTGGCATCGAGGTGGATCGCCCTGCTCGAGCGCTATGGCCTGCTGTGGTGCGCACAGGTGTTCGAGCGTTGGGCCGCCCGAGATGAGCGCTACGGCGAGACCGAACCGCGCGAGACGTGGCTGGTCTCGTTGCCCGCGCTGGCCGGGCCGTTGTGCGCACGCGGTGGAGATGACGGTGTCGAGCTCGTTCGCCGGATCGCTCGTACGCAATGGGCATGGCTCGACCATCGGCTTGATGGTTGGCTGAAGCCACCGTTGTCGAGCTACTCGGTCAAGAGCATCGAGCAGGCGAGCCGACCGATCGTAGGATTGCTGGCCACTACCACCCTCGCCGGTGATAATGAGCTCCAGTCGACCATCACCGATCGCCTGACCTCCGAGCGTGGCTACCCGGTTGCGGGTGCGCTCGCCATCCTCCGCGTCGGAGCGGTTCACGGCCCGGCGACGCTAGGGCTCGGCTCGCTGGCCGACGACTGGACGCGCACCGTGGCCGCGCTCGTGGAGACACCGCCTCGCGCCCCGGGTGACTGGTCGATCACGACGAAGCTCGGGTGCAAGTGCGAGCTGTGTGTACGTCTCGGTCAGTTCCTTCGCGCCCCGAACCAGCAGCTGTTCGAGTGGCCCCTCGCCAAGGACCGGCGTGCCCACGTCCACGGAAAGATCACGAGCTACGAGCTCCCAATCACTCACGTCACTCGGCGAGTTGGTAGCCCACACACGCTGGTGTTGACCAAGACACGATCAGTATTCGCGCGCGACGTCGCTGAACGTGCGACCTGGGCGCGTGACCTCGCGTGGCTACGCCAGCACGCGAAGCGGTTCGCGACACGATCACGGTCTACCTCCAGCAACCGGGTTCGCGCTTCGCGGCAGCCACAGCGACGACGAGGACGGTCTGATTGGCCTCGTCGATTCAATAGAACACGACGAACGGGAACACGTGGACCACCGCGCGCCGGTAGTTCGGATCATCCGGCCATTGCTGAAACTGCTCGGGCCTAGACGCGCTCGACCTCGATGACTGCGGCCGGGTTCCACTCGATTCGCAACGACACGTATCACCTCGGCCAGCTGAACGGTCGCGCCCTCGCGCAGACCCTGGTCGCGCTCGACGACAACGCGATCACGGCACCATGAAGTGGTAGAGGACGCCGGCCACGCGCCGTCGCACGAAATGTTTTTTCGCGACCTCCCTTCCCGCCGCTCTCTAGCGGTTGGAGGGATTAGCGAAGATGACCGACGAATCGAATAGTTACGACCAGCGCCTCGCGCTGGCAGTGTGTGGTGCGCTGGTTGCCGGGATGGGCTGCGGCGCTGCGAAGGCGCCGGATCAAGGCCCGGTCGCGACCAAGATCTCGCGGTCGAGCACGATCGCGCTCTCCGACGACAACGCGCGCGTCGCGATGGTCAACCCGGAAGACAACTCGCTGAGCGTGTTCCAGACCTCGGACAACGCGAAGCTGTCCAAGACCGCGACCGGCACGTCGCCGTCATCGGTGGTGTTCGCGCCCGACGGCACCGTCGCGTACGTCGCGAACCGTGCGGATGGCTCCGTGGTGCGGCTGGTGGGGGTCGATGGAGGGACGCCTGCCGTGGACGCCACGGTCGACGTGGGCTCCGAACCCGTCGCGCTCGCCCTGTCGCCGAGTGGCAGCAAGCTGGTCGTCGCCGAATTCGCGGAGGGTCGCGTCTCGGTGATCGACACCGCGACGATGACCGTCGTGACCTCGTTCCGGATCGACCGCCCGCGCGCGTTGCTCGTCACCAACAACGGAGACGAGCTCGACGATGACGAGACGCTCGTCGTCACCCAGTTCTACGGCGCGCCGGTCGCGGGAAAAGAAGCCAAGGACGACGGCCGCACCGGCGTGGTGCGCACGTATGCACTCTCGGATCTCTCGGAGACGCATCAGATCACGCTCTCGCCGATCGATAGCGGGTTTCCGAAGGGTGGCGTCGACGGTGCACCGACGTTGCTCACCTCGCCCAACCAGCTCGCAGCCGTCGCCTCGGCGAATGGCCGGATCTACGTGACCAGCGTGTCGGCGTCTCCGGAAGGTCCGGCGCGGTTCGACAACAACGTGTTCCCCGTCGTCTACGTCGCGGATCTCGCGACCGGCGTCGAGGTTCGCGACGCGAGCGGTTCGACCAACCTCGCGCGCAAGATCTACGACGCGATCCCGTCGCCGTCGGCCTCGTCGCCGCGGTTCATCCCCGGCGAGCTGAGTGATCTCGACTTCCTCGCAGGCAGCAACGTCGCGTACACCGTCGGTCGCGCGGGTGACGTCATGCAGCGCGTGACGTTCGGCGACACCGTCGAGATCGGCTCGACGCAGAACAAGCAGATCGATCTCTCGGGCAACGAGGCGATCGGCAAGTGCCAAGCGCCGACCGGCGTCGCGATCGACGGCGAGCGCGGCATCGCGTACGTCAACTGCTGGATCACGCGGCGGCTCGGCGTCGTCGATCTCGGCGCGCAGCAGATGACGGCGACCTTCGAAGCGTCGCCCACACCGGCGAACGCCTCGGCAGCGAGCGTGTCGCGCGGCCAGCGGTTCTACTTCACCGGCCGCGGCCGCTGGAGCGCGGCGCAGCAGAACGGGGCGAAGGGTGGCGAGGGCTGGTCGTCGTGTGGCTCGTGCCATCCCGACGGGCTGTCCGACAACATCACGTGGGTGTTCGGGTCAGGCCCGCGCCAGACGACGTCGCAGGACGGCTCGTTCTCGCACACCACAGGTGGCGCGCCGCAGAAGCAGCGCATCTTCAACTGGACCGGCATCTTCGACGAGCATCACGACTTCGAGCGCAACACGCGCGACGTCTCCGGTGGCCTCGGCGCGATCACGCAGGCGGCATCGCTCGCCGACTGCGATCAGCTCGACAAGGAGACGCAGGTCGCCCTCGTCGAGAACGGCGCCGCGATCGGTGGGTTACAGAAGCCGCTCAAGGAGCTCGCCGACGCGGCCTCGTGCGGTCACAAGGACTGGGACGACATCGACAACTTCGTGAAGACGATCGCGCCGCCCACGGCTGGACGGACGGCTGCGGTCGACTCGGTGGAGCGTGGTCGCGCGCTGTTCGTCGACGGTGGGTGCGCGAAGTGCCACGGCGGTGCCGGCTGGACCGTGTCTCGCCGTGCGTTCACGCCGCGTGGCCAGACCAACCTCGCGCTCGCGGCGACGCCATTCGATCGCCCAACGTTCTTCCCGCAGACGTGGATGTACGACAACGGTGCGCAGTCGCGGAACCAGCTCTCGGCGCAGCCCGCGATCCTCGTCGCCGACGACACCGGTCCCGCCGAGCCGAACGCGGTCGGCATCGCGCAGGTCGCGTGCGTGACGCGCAACGTCGGCACGTTCGGGCTGCCCGGTGACACCGCCAATACCGACACGCTCGAGCTGCGGCCGTTCCAGGGCGCGCTGGTTCGCGCGCAAGGTCGCGCCGGCTACAACGTGCCGTCGCTCTACGGGCTCGCACTCGGCGCGCCGTATCTGCACCACGGTCAGGCCGCGACGCTCGCCGAGCTGTTCACCGACGAGCGCTGGCAGTTCCACACCGGCGCGGGCAACGCGAACTTCGGGCTGACGCTCGCGCAGCCCGGCAAGCTCGACGATCTGACCGCGTTCCTGCTGTCGATCGACGCGACCACCGAGGAGCTCGAGGTCCCGACCGACCCCGGCAGCGGCAGCAGCTTCGACGTCTGCCCGTGATCAGTGGACGTCGATCACGACCTGCTCGATCGACAGGAAGATGTGATCGCAGTCGGGACCGAACCGCGGGAACTGCTCGTTTCCCGCAGCGCCGGTGGGTTGATCGGGGAGTGGCGTCGCTGGCTCGAACGGGGCGTTGACGTCTGCGCGCTTGGCGAGGAAGAGCCGAACTACGCCGTTACCGTCGGTCGCGACGAACACCACCGCGCGACCGTCGTTCGACAGGCTGGGATGCAGCACGTTCGTGACTCCGGGGATGGTGATCCTGGTGAAGGCCCACGAGGTGCCATTCTCGACCGCCTCGAACGCGACTCCATTCTGGCTCGCGAGCGCGCGGCGAGGGATCGTGACGGTGGGCTGGCCGAACACGAACGACGCGTCGAGCGTGACGCCCGTCGTCGACAACGTGATCGGCACCTCCCACAGGTTCCCGGCGGAATACGTCGCCCGGACGAATGAGGTGCCCTGGACGAAGAAGGCGTGGACCTCGTTGTCCTTCGTCGAGGACGCCAGCACGGGACGCGTCAGCGCCGGCGTGGGCGACGAGTTGAACACGACCACGAACTTTGCTCCGCCCGGCGAGATGATCTGCGAGAGCACGTCACCGTCGTCGATGAAGAGCGCGAACGACGAGACGTTCCTCGAGTACGAGGTGCCCGACACGTTCACGAGGTTCGCCGCTTGAAAGGTGGAGTCGACGCAGGTGGTGAGAGGCTGGCCATCACCGGGTGGGTTCGTGTCGAGCTGCGTCGAATCCGTCGCGGCGGCGTCCTCGGCCATGCACGGCTCCACGCCGTCACACGTCAGGGACTCCGACGGGCGATAGCAGCCCACCAACGCGATCGCCAAGCACCATCGCACAGCTCCAGTATGCACCAGCTTCGCCGCGGTAGGCTCGCGAGCGTGAGGCCCCTCCAGGCGAACGAGGTCGCGGTGGTGTTCGCCCGGCCGGACTCGCTCGACGACAGGCGCCGCGCCGACGCACTCGGCAAGCTGCCCACCGAGGATGTCGCACATGTCCGCCGATTTCGCTTCGAGCGTGATCGCGACATCGCGCTCGCCTCGCGCACCCTGCAGCGACGCGCCCTCTCGCGGCACGCCCCGGTGTCCCCCGAGCTCTGGCGGTTCGACACGACCGAGCACGGCCGCCCGGAGATCGCGGCGCCGTCGTCCGACCTTCGGTTCAACGTCTCCAACACACACGGCCTGGTCGCGTGCGCTGTGACCCTAGGCCGCGAGGTCGGGATCGATGTCGAGCAGCACCGCGACGACGCTCCGCTCGATCTCGTCGACAGTCACTTCGCACCGCTCGAGCGCACCGCGCTGCGTGCCCTGCCCGCTGGAGATCGGGCGCGGCGGTTCCTCGAGCTGTGGACGCTGAAGGAGGCGTACATCAAGGCGCGCGGACTCGGGCTCGCGCTTCCCCTCGATCGATTCTGGTTCGATCTCGACGGGCCTACCCCACGACTGTCGATCGCCCCCGAGCTCGAGGACGACGCGGCGACCTGGCAGATCGAGCTGTGGAAACCGACCCCCACGCACTACGCCGCGCTCTGCGTCCGCAACACGAACACCCCACTCGCGATCGATTCCGAGTGGGACGTCGTATGACGGGGCGGTTGAATCACCGAGCTAGAACCAGTTGATGCCGATCCCGACGGTGCCGGCGGTGATGTTGTCATCGACGCCCTTGTACGCACCATTCAACAGCCGACCCTGCAGATCGATCGACAGGTAGCGTGCCGAGAAGATTTCATAACCGACCGCACCCATGATCGCGGTGCCGTTATCGATCTCCGCGCCGGCGAAGCCATCACGGGTCTGCTCCTCGAGATGGGCGAAACCGATGCCACCCTTGATCCAGAGTTGCGGGGTCACCCAGTACTGCGCTGCGATCATCGCGGCGCTCTGGTAGAGGAAGATGTCGTCCACGGAGATACGCTCCTGGGAGATCTGCTGGGCGTTGACCTGCGCTTCGAACAGCAGCGCGAAGCGCGGGCCGAGGAAGCCGCCGATGTGGCCGGCAACGCCGCCCGACACGCTACCCGCGCTACCGAGATCGCCGAAGGCGTCGCTGTTCATGTAGCCGAGGCCACCGCTGAAGCCGAAGATCAGGCGGTTTTGCCGGTTGTGAAACCCACCCGGGAGCTGGGAGTTCGGAGGACCGCCGGCAGGACCCGCGTAGTAGCCACGACGACGGGGTTGAGCCGATGCCTCGCTAGGCGCGAAGGTGGGGATCGCAGCGAGCAGACCGACGAGAACAAGGGACTTCATAGGCGTCATGATATTTGGCTTTCGTGACCCACCAGGGGTCGTCTCTGCCCGGAATTCTCGCAAGTCCGAGGCCAGCGCGCGAGCTTTGGGACTCGCGTCGAACCAGGCACTTAGCTGGTCCGACCACCATTGGTAGCGTGCGCGTCTGACAACGCCTGTGAACGTCGGGTCATGGATCTGTTCGTGCCGCGAACTAGGTGATCGCCAGCAGCTTGTCGATGGCCAACCTGCCCCGTCGCGGTTCGCCGTGTAGCGTCACGCAGGGGACCTGCTTCGCGGTGAATAACGACTCGATGAGCGACGTCGACGTGCCTGGCGCCAACCAGTTCCCGTCGAGCAGCACCGCGTCGACCGGACGTGCAGCGCCAGCGAGTTGGACCAGCGCACCGGGATCGGTTCCGCCTGACACGGCGTAGCCGATCGACGCGAGCGCGGTTTGCAATTCGACCAGCCGATCGGGCGTCGCGCCGATCAACACGCGCTTCTCGGCGCGCTTCTCGATCCGCGCGAGGAACGCCATCCAGCGCCCGAGGTCGGCGTCGTTCATGTCGACGATCTGGAGGCCGTAGCCGGGCATCAGCCCGCACGCCTGGGCATCGGTCTCGGTGACGTAGCGGACGACCTTCGCGCGACCGGCGATCGGCTTGTCGTCGTCGTCGAGCACGATCGAGAAGTTCAGCGAGCTGTCCATCGTGAGCCGATGCGCGGGCCGCACGAACATGCCGCCGTACGAGATGTCGAGTGCGTCGGCGCGAACGGCGCCGCGCATCGTCCCGAGGCACACCGGCCACTCGACGGGATAGCGGCGCGTACTGCGCGGCGGGGGTGGCTTGATCGTGACCTGCGCGGCACGCGCGGCGGTCAACAGCGTGGTGAGCTGACGGCGTGCGGCATCGTCGAGCTCGAACTCCACGGTGAAGGTGGCAGCACCGGTCTGCGCGGCTTCCTCGACGGAGGACACCTTGTTGACGGGACCGCGCACCAGCGCGCGGTGCTCGCCATACGCGAACGCGAGATCGACGTGATCGTGCACGCGCGGCAACGCACCCGACATCAGCGCGGCACCCTTGAGGCTGAGCGCGCCGATCCGGATCGGCACCCAGCGACCGCTGCGGAGATACCGCGCGTAGATGATTCCCTGGGGCAGGTTGTTCGTCGGCTTGTAGGGATCGGTATCCGGATCGAGGTCGCGGGTGGACTTCGCGATCACTTTCGGATGCAGGATCAGATCGTCGCGCGTACCCTTCGGGGTGACCGGTAGCTTCGCATCGCCGCCTCTCGGCAACCCGCGCGCGGACTTCACCGGCGGCGTCCGTTTCGGGACCACGCCGACCGCCGCCTGCTTTTGCTTGAGCTCGCGGATCTGGCGGACCAGCTCGGTGAACGAGCCGAGCACCGTGCGCTTGTCGGCGACGGCGAAGCTGCAGCGCGCGAGGCGATCGATCAGGAAGCGCTTGCGATCGCCTTCCGACAGCGCGTGCGGCTGGATCATCCCGATCTCCGCGAGCAGCGCGACATCGACGACGTACGACAACCGATCCGGACCGAGTGCGAGCTCGTCGTAGCGCAGCCCGAGCAACGCCTGATCGGCGTCGGGGTCGTAGTACGCAGTGATCCCCGCGAGCGGTGGAGCCTGATCGTCGTCGAGCGGAGCGAGCGATTGGGTCCAATGACTGAGCCGCTGCCGAGGCTGTTCGAGGATCAGGTACGCCTCGAAGATATGCGCGGAGGTCGTCCGAGCTTCCATTCAGTGCCTCACGACAGCAGCGACGATGCCATGGAGCGCAAAGGCAAGGCTGCTTACCAACCCGAGTCGATCGCCAACAGATCGAGTTGGTTGAAGATTTCGTAGGGCAAGCAAAGCGCGGCTTATTTGCCCCGATAACCGAGGCAATATTGCCTCATCGCACCACGAATTCTTGCCCAAGTGCGCGTTCCGCCTAAAGTATCGAACTTATGAAATCCGACGAGCCCAAGGGAGGTGGCTTCAAGCTGCCGCTTCTCCCGCTGCGCGACATCATCGTGTTCCCACACATGGTCGTGCCGCTGTTCGTCGGGCGTGACAAGTCCCTGCAGGCGCTCGAGGAAGCGATGGCCGGTGACAAGCAGATCCTGCTCGCGGCGCAGCGGCGCGCGAAAACGGATGACCCGAGTGCGGAGGACATCTTCGCGATCGGCACCGTCGGTCACATCATCCAGCTGCTGCGCTTCCCGAAGGGCCCGGTCAAGGTGCTCGTCGAGGGGCGCGCGCGCGCACGCATCCGCGACTTCGTGCAACTCGATCCGTTCTTCACGGTGAACGTCGATGACGTCGACGAGACCGAGGAGGACACGTCGGAGATCCAGGCGCTGATGCGCTCGGTGCAGGACGTGTTCGAGGACTACGTCAAGCTCAACCCGCGCAACGCCGAGATGGCGGTCAGCGTGCGGACGATCGACGACCCGTCGCGCCTCGCCGACACGATCGCGGCGCACGTCGCGCTCAAGCTCAAGGACAAGCAAGAGCTGCTCGAGACGCCCTCTCCGTCGCGCCGCCTCGAGCGCCTCGGGGAGCTGATGCACGGCGAAATCGAGATTCGCCAGGTCGAGAAGAAGCTGCGCTCCCGCGTCAAGAAGCAGATGGAGAAGCAGCAAAAAGAGTTCTACCTGAACGAGCAGATGCAGGCGATCCAGAAGGAGCTGGGTGGCGGTGAACGCGACGAGTTCAAGAACGAGCTCAACGAGCTCGAGCAGAAGCTCAAGACCAAGAAGATGTCGAAGGAGGCGAAGGAGCGCTGCGTCAAGGAGCTCAAGAAGCTCAAGCAGATGTCTCCGATGAGCGCCGAAGCGACGGTGGTCCGCAACTACCTCGACTGGGTGCTCGCGCTGCCGTGGGAAGACAAGACCGAGGATCGCCACGACATCAACGAGGCGGAGAAGATCCTCGAGGCCGAGCACTACGGCCTGAAGAAGGTCAAGGAGCGCATCCTCGAGTACCTCGCGGTGCAGGCGCTGGTGCCGCGGCAGAAGGGTCCGATCCTCTGTCTCGTCGGCCCGCCCGGCGTCGGCAAGACGTCGCTCGCGCGCTCGATCGCGAACGCCACGAACCGCAAGTTCGTCCGGCAGTCGCTCGGGGGCGTGCGTGACGAGGCCGAGATCCGCGGCCACCGGCGCACCTATATCGGGGCGTTGCCCGGCAAGCTGATCCAGTCGCTCAAGAAGGTCGGCTCGCAGAATCCGGTGTTCCTGCTCGACGAGATCGACAAGATGTCGATGGACTTCCGGGGCGACCCGGCGAGCGCGCTGCTCGAGGTGCTCGACCCCGAGCAGAACAACGCGTTCAACGATCACTACCTCGATCTCGACTACGACCTCAGCGACGTGTTGTTCGTGACCACCGCGAACCAGCAGCACGCGATCCCGCTGCCGCTCCAGGATCGCCTCGAGATCATCGAGCTGCCCGGCTACACCGAGTGGGAGAAGATCGCGATCGCGAAGCAGTACCTGATCCCGAAGCAGGCCGAGGCGAACGGCGTCAAGGACCTCGCGATCTCGTGGGACGACGAGGCGCTGACGCGGATCGTCCATCGCTACACCAAGGAAGCCGGCGTCCGAAACCTCGAGCGAGAGATCGCCACGATCTGTCGCAAGATCGCGAAGGACTATCTGGCGTCGAATCGCGTCAACTCGAAGTTCGAGGTCACGCCCGACAAGCTGGCGACGTGGCTCGGCGTCGAGAAGTACCGCGAGGCGAGGCGCGAGAAGGACGACGAGATCGGGCTCGCGAACGGGCTCGCGGTCACGATCTTCGGCGGCGATCTGCTGACCACCGAGGTCACGATCGTCCCCGGCAAGGGCAAGCTGACGCTGACGGGCAAGCTCGGCGACGTCATGCAGGAGAGCGCGCAGGCGGCGATGAGCTACCTCCGCTCGCGCGCGGGGACGTTCGGGCTGTCGAACGATTTCCAGAACAAGGTCGACGTCCACGTCCACTTCCCCGAGGGTGCGATCCCGAAGGACGGGCCGAGCGCGGGCATCGTGATGGCCACCGCGATGGCGAGTGCGCTGCTGCGCATCCCGGTGCGGCAGAACATCGCGATGACCGGCGAGGTCACGCTGCGCGGCCGCGTGCTGCCGATCGGAGGCCTCAAGGAGAAGATCCTCGCGGCGCACCGCGCGGGCATCACCACCGTGCTGATCCCCGAGGAGAATACGAAGGACCTCAACGAGATCCCGGAGAAGGTGCTCGAGCAGATCGCGGTGATTCCGGTCAAGCACATGGACGAGGTGCTGCGCCACGCCCTCGCCCATCCGCAGCCGGAGGAGTTCCTCCGCGAGCCGTCGAGTGTCGTCGATTGGCGGATCGTCGAGACCATGCCACCGGCGGATCCCCGCGACGCGCACTAGAGCAAGCTCGTCTCAGAGGAAGCTCGTCTTGAAGATCGTCACCTGGAACGTGCTCCATCGCATCCACGCGATGAACTGGTGCGAGCCCGCGATCGACGCGCATCCCGACGAGGCTACGCGGATCGCGGCGATCACGAAGCGCGTGATCGAGCTCGATGCGGGCGCGGTGTGCCTGCAGGAAGTCAGCGGCGATCAGCTCGCGTCGCTGCGTGCGGGGTTGCCGGACGCAACGTTCTACGTGCACACGTATCCGCGGCTCCCTCGCATCTACCGCGCCGAGCGCCCGTCGCCGCTCGCGGATTCGAACGAGCACCTGGTCACGATCATGAATCGCGTGCCGACCCGGCGCTCGCAGAGCGAGACCTACCCGACCGACAAGGGCAAGGGCTTCCTGCTCGTCGAGCTGGTCGATGGGCTCGCGATCGTCAACACCCACGTCAGCTACGGCGAGCAGCACGCAGCGCAGTGCGGGCAGCTGGTATCGTACGTGCGCTCCTACGCTGCCGCCGTGATCGTGGGTGACTTCAACGAGGGGCGGACGATCTGTCGCGAGGAGCTGCCGGGCTTCACGGCCGCGCCCCCTCCTGTCGAGAAACCGACGCGTCCACGCGGGGACGGCAAGAACGACGTGATCGATCACATCTTCGTGTCGGGGTGCCGGGCGACCGAGGTCGAGGTGCTCCCCGGCCGTGGGCTCTCCGATCACAATCCGGTCACCGCGGCACTCGTACGCGATTGAGTGCACGGATTTCGCCCCGATATTGGCGAGCCGCCGCCGACGCTGGCTATACTGCGTGACCGTTGGGAGATAAACCCATCATTCGCATCGCAGTGCCCGGCGACACTGCGGAAGACTTCATGCAAGCCGCTGCGAAGCAATTTCGCGGCGACTTCTTTGTCGCGATCGATCAGCCGGTCGGTAAGTTCGTCCGCATCGAAGCGCCGTTCCTGAACGGTGATGTCGGCGTGCGCGGTGATGCGATCGCGATGCCGGCGGTGCGCAACGGGCGCAAGGGGCTCGTGATCCGGCTCGTCAAGCTGGACGCGGACAGCCTGGGGATTCCGATCCAGGAGCAGACCAAGGAGCTGTCGCTCGACGAAGACGAGGATCCCGCCAACGAGTTCGAGATGGGTCAGGCCACGGTCGCGTCGAACGTGTCGGCGGCGGTGGCCAAGAGTATCCGCTCCACCTCGACGGCGTCGGACCGCGCACAGCCGGTGAAGCTGCAGGCACCGATTCCCGAGCCGGTCGCGAAGTCGTCGCAACCGACCAAGCTCGAAGACCTCGATGCCGAGACGCGCGAAGCCGTCGACGAGTTCGCGGATGTCTCGACCAAGGCGTCCGACATCACCGACGAGATGGCGAAGAAGCTCACCGAGCGCTCCGTCCCACCGGCGACCAACGTGGTGCGGCGAAGCTCGGAACCGAACGTCCACGCGAAGCCGACCGCGAAGATCGAGGCGGTCGAGCCGAGCGAGCCGAACGAGCCGATCGAGCCGATCGAGCCGCTCGAGCCCGTCCGAGGCGACACGCTCAGCTCGCTGACCGACGACGAAGATAATGGTGGCCTCGACCAGGTCACGCAGATCGGTGTCTACGAGGAGCTGATCGAGGAGACCAAGCCGGAGCCCAAGCCGGAGCCCAAGCCGGAGCCCCAGGTCGTCAAGCCCGTCGAGCCCAGGGTCGTCAAGCCGGTCGAGCCGTCACCGCCGCAGCCGCAGCCGCAGCCTCCAGCGCCACCGCTGGCAGCCCGGCCGGCGCCCGCGTCGAAGGCCGCGACTGCCACGCTCGTGTTCCTGATCCTGCTGACGATGGCCGCGGCCGCGTTCTTCCTGATCTACGAGCTGTAGAAAAACAACCGGCCCGACGATCATCGATGCCGTCGGGCCTGCGCTCTACGTGGGTACCTGCTCGTAGCGCGATGGTTCCATCGTGAACCGGCCGCGACCGTGGGTCAGCCCGCCGAGCTGTCCGGCGTAGCCGAACGACTCCGCGAGTGGCACCTCGGCGCGCACGACGCGCTCGTCCATCCTGGTTTCGAGGCCCAGGATCTGACCGCGTCGCTTGCCGATGTCGCCGACGACCGCACCGATGTGCTCCTCGAGGCACGACACCTCGAGCAACATCACCGGTTCGAGCTTGGAGGGATTGGCCTCCCCACATGCCTCGCGGAACGCGAACATGCCGGCGAGGCTAAACGCGAGCTCGCTCGAGTCATTGACGTGCGTGGCGCCGTCGAGCAACACGACCTTGACGTCGACCACAGGGAAGCCACGGAAGCGTGGATCCAGGAGGCCTTCGGTCGCAGCCGCGCGCACGCCGGACTCGACACCCTTGATGTACTCGCGCGGGATCGTGCCGCCCTTGATGCGGTCCTCGAACGTGATCCCACCACCGCGCTCGCCCGGTCCCACCTCGATCGTCACCTGGGCGAACTGGCCGGGGCCGCCGCCTTGCTTGACGTGTCGATAGGTGGTCCGTGCGGAACGCCGCAGCGACGCGCGATACGCGACGAGCGGTCGCCCGGTCGTCACGACCACGCCGTGCTCGGTGGCCAGGCGCTCCACCGCGATCTCGAGGTGGAGTTGTCCCATGCCGGCGAGCAACGACTGCCCGGTGTCCTGGTCGGTCTCGAGGCGCAGCGAAGGATCCGCGGCGACCATGCGTCCGAGGGCGACGCCGAGCTTCTCGCGGTCGGTCGAGGTCTTCGCTTCGACCGCGACGCGCACGACCGGCTCGGGCACGCGGATCGACTCGAGGATGATCGGCGCTTCCGGCGCGCACAGCGTCTCGCCGCTCGAAAGCGGCAAGCCGATGATGGCTCCGATCTCGCCGGCCTCCAGCCGGTCCACCTCCTCGCGCTTCTCGGCGACGAGCTGGACGATCCGTCCGACGCGAAGCTTGCGCCCCGCGCGGCTCGCCAGGATCGTCTGACCCTTCGCGATGCTGCCGCTGTACACGCGCACGAACGTCAGCTGACCGTGCTCGTCGTACACGACCTTGAAGGCCAGGGCGGCGAGCTCGGCGTTGCTGGACGGCTCGCGCTCGAGCACCGCGCCGCGATCGACGGGCGATGGCAACAGCGCGACGACGGCGTCGAGCAGTGGCTCCACACCCTTGTAGCGATACGCCGCGCCCGCGAGCACGGGAACGATCCGGCCGCCGATCGTGCCACGCCGGAGCGCGCGCCAGATCGCCGCTTCGTCGACGCGGCGGTCCTCGACGACCGCCGCGAGGATCTCGGGATCCTCGTCGGCGCACGCCTCGAGCACGAGGTCTCTAGCAGATACCAAGTTGTCAGAGAGCTGGAGGTCGGTGATGACAGGCGTGACGAGCTCGTCGCCCGGCCACATGATCTGCTTCATCCCGACGAGGTCGATGACGCCGGCGATCCGGTCGCCCTCGAAGACCGGCACGTTGATCGGAACCGCCCTCGCCTTCAGCCGGGTCGTCACCTCTCTCACGCAACGCGCGAAGTCCGCGCCCGCGCGATCGAGCTTGTTGACGAACACCAACCTGGGCACGCGATGCCGGTCGGCTTGCCGCCACACCGTCTCGGTCTGGGGCTCCACGCCGGCCACGCCATCGAGCACGACCACGGCCCCATCGAGCACGCGCAGGCTGCGCTCCACCTCGATCGTGAAATCGACATGGCCCGGCGTGTCGATCAGATGGATGCGATGGTCGGCCCAATCACAGGTGACCGCCGCAGCCAAGATCGTGATCTTCCGCCGGATCTCGATCGGGTTCGAGTCCGTGCTCGTGTTGCCGGTGTGGACGTCGCCGATCCGGTGAATACGTCCGGTGTGGAACAGCACCCGCTCGGTGAGCGTGGTCTTGCCAGCATCGACGTGCGCGATGATGCCGATGTTGCGAATGCGTTCGATGTCGATCCTTCGTGTCATACAGAGCTCCAAAAACGTGCGTAGAGCGAGCGAAGGCCCAGGAGGCCACTCGTCGCGGGTCATGAGAGACACCGCCGCGACGAAGGCAGAGCTTCGCCGCGGACTACTGACGGTCCGGAAACACGCAGAGCATCGAATACTCGAGCCGCATAAAATCCAGCGTGAAGCTAGGGGCCGTGCGGGCCTCTGTCAACGGCGACCTCCGAAGTGCCCAGCCAGCCTCGCGTCTTTCCCGCCGGCGATCACCAACGATCTCGATCCGGTGGCTTGACACGGACGCGGGCTCCGACTAAACAACCTGCTCTCCGAAGCGGGCGAATAGCTCAGCGGAAGAGCGTCGCCCTTACAAGGCGGTGGTCGCAGGTTCGAACCCTGCTTCGCCTACGAGTCACTGAAAACTGAATCCTGGAGCGGTAGTTAAGTCGGTTATAACGCCGGCCTGTCACGCCGGAGGCCGCGGGTTCGAGTCCCGTCCGCTCCGCGACTTAACCCGGGAAGTTTGAGCAGTTAGCCTGCTCGGCCTTCCCGGGTTTTTCGCGTCGTCGTACCGCTGTAGTAACTGTGTAGTAAGCGGAGGTCGACATGGGGACGGTGTTCAATCGCGGCACCAAGGACAAGCCGAACTGGTACGTCGGCTACCGGGACAACGGTCGATGGGTCTACAAGCCGTCGCAGCAGCCGACCAAGGCGCTCGCGAAGCGGTGGGTCCAGGAGATCGAGTCGCGCATCGCTCGCGGGCACGTCGGGATCGATGATCCCGGGGATGCCCCCGCGTTCAAGCCGGCCTTCGATGCGTTCCTGTAGCCTTCTCCGGATCAGTACCGACCACTTCCTGTTCGTCCGTCTTCTCCGCTTTCTCGACCAAGACGAGTTCGAGGGCGAGACGGACGAGGAGTTGTGGTCGCTGCGTAGCCGTGTACGCCGTCGACCGCGCTGACTCGAGCCGCGTTGTCGGCTGTCTGATCAGGAGCTAGGGTGCGCAGTCTATGGATCTCGAGCATCGACTCGAAACGCATGAGCGTGTTGGCAACACCTGCCAGTCGTGGTGTTTGGCTGCGGACCAGTTGTTTGCTGCAGCGCGAGTTGTAAAGACGCAATACGACACCTTCGACGTCGACGCCTGGGCCACGAGCGCCGCCGAGACCAAAGCCCAAGGGCTTGTCGACCAGATGGACCGGAATGCTGTGCGTGAATGGGTGGCAAAGGATCCTGCTACGCGAGCAGCACTACTTTCGCAGATTGTCGCCTGGAACCTTGCCGACACATCGTTGGCTGCGGAACTTCTTGATTCCTACGGGCACATTGAGGAGGTTGGCCAAGCCTTCCATTCTCGACGCATGTCGGGTGCTTGGGTTGGCGCGGCTTCCGAACGCTGGGCAACGTTGGCTCGTGAAATGGAAGACGTCGTGCGGTCTACGAAACGCGGTGGCTTGCGGAAATGGGCTGCAGCAATGGCCGCTGACCTGCGTGAACGCGCCGACCGAGATCGGATGCGCGAGGCAGAACGCGATCTACGTGAGCGCGATTGATGACCGAGTTCATGGACGGCACACTGCAGCCCCGTTATTCGTTGGGCGGAGCAGGCAGGTTCTCGAAGATCAGCGTTCCATCCTCAGCTACGCGGAGCACTTGGTTGATGAGGTCCCCATGGGCACTGATCTCAGCCGCGATCTGAAGAACCATCTCGATCTGCTCGTCGCGACGAAGGCCTGCTCGCTCTATCAGGACAACGCCCGCGTGAAGCTCGCGCTCCCGCACCAACTTTTCGAAGTCGCCGACGTTCAGCGTGACGAGGATGCGATCCTCTTCATAGGCGCGATCGAGAAGCTCGGGATCAGTCGTTCCTTCAAGACCGCGATCGCGGACGTGCCACGCGTCGATACCCGACTCGATCAATGCCCCTACGGCAGCTGGCGTTAGATTCTCATCGAGTAGGAACTTCACGAACCACGCGGACGCCCAACGCGAGGGTACGCGGCCGCAAATCGCATCGCGAACTCCACGTCCTGTTTACCCAGGTTCGGATAGTCGGAGGTGATCTCCTCGACCGAAGCGCCGCGCCGCGCCATCTCGCCGATGTGCCGTACCGCGAGTCGGCTCTTTGGAAACGCCGGCTCGCCACCGAGAACGTCGTTGCGCTTCACGAGCTTCTTCTTCCACTTCTCGAAGTCGTTGAGCCGTTCCTCGACATCGTGCACGGCGGAAAGGAGTCGGACGACGACGTACGTGCTCAACTCCAGATCGTGCGGCTTCCTCGACCGCATCGCCGCGACGATCATTCGGCAGAGCTTCTTTCGATCGTCGACGCCGATTTCGAGCCCCAGCGTCGCGACGGTATAGAGATAGACAACCTCGGCGAGATGGAAGCGCGGGGGACTCTCCATCCCTTCGAAAATGCCCACCTCGACGTCCTTACGAACGCGACGCTCATCGAGGTCGAAGAGAGCCACGACTTCGGATGTGCTTAGCTCGGTCGTGCTCAGCTCGGTCATAAGTCTTACCCGTACAGGAAACACTATGCCACGGCTGTAGTAAATGTGTAGTAAGCCGTCGTCGATCAGCGTCGATCAACGTCCGAACCAACCTGAGTCGCGCCGCTGAACTCATCGAAATCACTCACGCGAGACGACGGCGCTCGACAGCGTGCGACGGCCACTCTGAACTGACACGCCGGAGGCCGCGGGTTCGAGTCCCGTCCGC
>JANNBP010000487.1:0-2504 GCA_031385555.1 Deltaproteobacteria bacterium
CCGCCTCGAGGTCACACCGCCCGGGGACGAGACCAACGAAGACTTCGACCTGGCGCTCGAGGTCCTCGACCCCGGCTTCCGCGTGATCGGCAAGTCCGACAAGGAAGAGGAAGACGCCGGCGAGCTGACCAAGAACAAGACGTTGTTCGACCTCGAGCCGGGCAAGTACTACATCCATCTCTACTTGCAGGGCCGTCTCGACAGCGGCGACTTCAACCTCAAGGCGACCTTCAAGGGCACCAAGTCCGGTGACAAGCCGAGCGATTTTCCAGCGCAGGTCGCGTTCATCGACGCGTTGCCGATGGTCCCGCTCAACGACGACACCCCGAAGTCCTATCGGCCGCCTGTCGTCACCACCACCGTCCGCACCCGGCCCCCGGTCGGGACGCCGAAGCCGCCGACCCCGCAAGCCACCGTGCTCAACGCCCGGATCGTCGGCGTCAGCGTGGTGGGCGGGGGAACTCGGATCGTGCTCGGCCGCGGCACCAACACGGGCGCGAGCAGCGGGATGAAGGCCAAGCTCAACGGGATCCCCGGCGCGTTCGCGATCGAGTGCAACGAGAACACCTGCGTAGCCCTGGTCACCGCAACCCCCGATCAGATCAAAAGCGCCGGTACCACCGTCGTCTTGCTGCCGTAGATCGCGCTACCACGCGTAGGCTCTTGAATCCGCGGGATTTCTCGGCAACACTTCAATGATGTTCGGGAAATCGGTGAGGGGCATGTCCCTTCTCGCCTGCGTGCTCGCTCTGTTCGCGTGCGCCCACAACGTCAATCAAGACAAGGCGACCACGGCCGATGGCAAGGTCAAAGGTGCCAAGCCGATCACGCTGGAGAATGGCGAGGCCAAGGCCTCCGGCATCGTCACGTATCCCGGCGGCGATCGCGTCGACTGGAAGCTGCTCGAGCTCCCCGAAGGCAAGCGCGGCAAGCTCGAGATGAAGCTGACGTGGGTGACGCCGCGGCCCGGTCTCCAGCTCGCGTTCGACGTGTTCGACGAGTGGAACACGCAGGTCGCCGGCTCGAAGAAGACGAGCAAGAAGAAGGCGCGCAGCTCCGGTCGGCAGAAGGTCGCGTCGGTCACGCCTGCAAAGGGCAAGTACTTCATCCGCGTCTACGCGGTCGGTCGCGGTGACGCCGGCAAGTACAAGTTGACCGTCAACTTCGAAGAGCAATCGGGCACGCTCGCGTTCGATCCACTCAAGATCGCGATCAACGATCCGCCGAAGCTCGCCGACGTCCCCGCGATCGAGCAGGGCTGCGACGAGTTCACGTTCGATCCCAAGGTCGCCGCGTGCAAGATGATCTGCCCGTCGACGGGTGCACCTCCCGGCTGGCCGGCCTGCAAGGGCAAGTGCCCCACCCCGCCGAGCGTCGACGAGCCCGCGTGCTGGGCCACGATGCCGTGTCCGCGCGGTCAGCCCGACGAGCGCATCAAGGCGTGCAAGCCACGCGACTGGCCGCCCTGCCCCGACAAGAACAACCCCGATGACTCGAACCCGAACTGTCGCGTCAAGGCCGCGCCGATCGTCGGCCGCGTGATCGGCAAGACCGTGCAGGGTGCCGACGTGATCGTGCAGGTCGGTGTCGGGAGTGATCAGGGCATCAAGAAGGGATGGACGGGCACGGTCATTCGTGGCCCCGACGTCAACGACAAGGCGTTCCCCGGTGGTGACGTGCAGATCATCCGCATCGACAAGTCCGTCACGGTGGTGAAGGTTCGCTTGACGGCGGATCAGGTCGAGCAGAACAAGAACATCCGGTTCTCACCCCCGTGAGCGTAGCGAGCGCCCGTGAATAACGATCCCTTCGTCGGCAAGGTCATCGACAACCGCTACGAGATCCAGCAACGGATCGGCGAAGGCGGTATGGGCGTCGTCTACAAGGCGCGCCAGATCTCGATCGACCGCGTGATCGCGGTGAAGCTGCTCAATCAGCAGATGGCGACCGACCCCACATGGGTCCAGCGCTTCTACAACGAGGCGAAGGCGTGCTCGCGCCTCCAGCACCCGAACACGATCCGGATGTTCGACTTCGGTCAGACCTCCGACGGTCGGCTGTTCATGACGATGGAGTTCCTCGACGGCATGTCGCTTCGCGATGCGCTGGCGAAGGGGCCGCTGGCACCGCAGCGCGTGATCAAGGTGCTGATCCAGTGCTGCGCGTCGCTCGCCGAAGCGCACTCGATCGGCATCATCCATCGCGACATCAAGCCCGACAACGTGTTCCTGCTGAACATGGCGGGCTCGCCCGACTTCGTGAAGCTCCTCGACTTCTCCGTCGCGAAGCTGCTCGAGGGCGATCGCATGAAGACGCAAGCCGGCGTGGTGTTCGGCACGCCGCAGTACATGTCTCCGGAGCAGGGCCGCGGCCTGCCGCTCGACGCGCGCAGCGACCTCTACGCGCTCGGCATCCTCGCCTACGAGATGCTGACGGGCAACGTGCCGTTTCACGACGAGAATCCGATGATCGTGATCAACATGCACCAGTCGGCGCAGCTGCCG
>JANNBP010000103.1:0-1630 GCA_031385555.1 Deltaproteobacteria bacterium
GGCAAGGGCCGCGTCGCCGCCCACGAGATCCTGATCGGCTCGTCCGGTCTCGCGGCGCTGATCCGCGAGGGCAAGACGCAGCAGGTGCCGAGCTACATCCAGTCCGGTGCCGGCGAGGGGATGCAGACGATGGACTCGACGCTCGAGCGGCTGACGCGCGAAGGTGCCGTCAGTCCGCAGACCGCGCTCGAGAAGGCGCAGGACAAGGAAGCGTTCGCGAAGAAGTTCGGGCTCGGCTGACGATCTACTTGCAGCCCGTGCCTCCGCAGCTCGAACACGTCGCCTTGCTCCGACCGCTTCCCTTGCACACGTTGCAGCTCCCGCCCTTGCCGTGACACGCGTTGCACGTGTTGAGCCCGGTGCCCTTGCACATCGTGCACGTGCGGCTCCCAGGCTCGGCACCCTTCGAGGTCGCCGCGATCGCTGCGAGCGACTCGGCGAGCCGGGCTTCGCGTTCGGTCGGTCCGGTCTCGCCTCGCGCGACCATCACCGCGCGCTCGAGATCTTCGCCGATTCGCGAGACGCCACCGTGGTTGGTCTTGAAGTCGCCGGCCGGCCCCACGAAGTGCAACCTGGGCCCTTTGATGACGGCCTGGAACGCTCCGAGATAGCGCCGTGGACAGTCATCGATCCGGACAAACTCGAACACGATCGTGCGCTCGGGCGAGGCCTCGGCGAGGAGCTCCGGCGTGGCCGTGCGGCTGATGCTCGCGTGGATGAATCCCAGCAGCTCCCCGACCGTGTCGAGCAACTTGCCCTGCATGTAGTCCGCCTCCGCGGTCACCGCCGCGTCCATCACCGCCGCATCCTCGGCCAGCTCGTAGCGCCACGGCACGCCATCCCCGACGAGCTCACCCAGCAGAGCGAGGTGGAGTGCGATCCCTGCGAGCCGATCCGGAGCTGCGATCGGAGGAAGCGGCGCGTCGACGGCGGAGCCCGCGGCGGCGAGTGCGTCGGGAAGATCGTGCCCGATGTCCGCCCATCCAGGCTGGCACGTCATCAGCGATTGCGCTCGAAACACGAGCTCGAGCCGGCCATCGACGAGCTTGGTGACACCGGTGTTGAGCCCGCCCGCGTCGGGATCGATCGAGAAGCGCACGACGCGCTGGGCCACGGCCTCCAGCGCCGCGGCGGTCGACGGGTCGCGATCGAGGTTGTCGACGAGTTGAGCGAGGTAGTCGGCCACCGTCTGGTACAGGAGCCCTGCCATCCAGTCCCGCTCGGCGGCGACGGCCGCATCGAGCTCGAGGTCGCTGGGTAGGAGCTCCAGGCTGAACGGCGCACCGCCGCCTGCGAGCTGCCCGAGGCGGCGCAGCGCCTCGTCGATCTTTCCTTGGTGTTCGGTCTGACTGGCGATCACGGTTGTCCTCCAGGCAGGTAAGACGGCAGGTGGTCGCCGCACACCACAAGCGGCCGAGTTCGTCTGGTGGTCGGCCTTCGCGATGGCCGCCACAGCAAAGGCCGGTACGCCGAAAGTGATGAGGGACTGATCTCACGCGTGGTACGTGCTGCGCCTCGATGCGCGCCTCTCCTTCGTTCCTCCTGATCCTCCTCGCGGCGTGCTCGTCCTCCGACGAGCCAGTGGCTCCTTCCACCGCACCGGCACCGGCACCGGCACCGGCACCGGCAC
>JANNBP010000151.1:0-38208 GCA_031385555.1 Deltaproteobacteria bacterium
GACGGTGAAGGGCTCGCTCGAGCGCCTCCGCTCGCTCGAGAAGATGGAAGAGGACGGCACGCTGTTCGCGCTCACCAAGCGCGAGCAGGTGATGATCCGCCGCGACCGCGACAAGCTGATGAAGTCGCTCGGCGGCATCAAGGGCCTCAGCAAGGTCCCGGGCATGCTGTTCGTGATCGACCCGCACAAGGAGCACATCGCGGTCGACGAGGCTCGCAAGCTCGAGATCCCGGTGGTCGCGATCACCGACACGAACTGCGATCCCGACGTGATCGACTACGTCATCCCGGGCAACGACGACGCGATCCGCGCGATCAAGTTGTTCGCCGCTCGGATCGCGGACGCCGCGATCATCGGCAACAAGGTCTACAAGGAGACCGCCCGCACCCGCGGTGCGAAGGAAGAGGATCCGGGCGAGCGCATCATCCACGTCTCGTCGGGCGGCGATGGCCCGCGCGTCGAGATGTCGACGGGTGGCAGCATGTTCAACCCCGAAGCCTCGGCTTCGCCTGACCAGGGAACCACCTAGTCATGGCGGAGGTGACTGCGACCATGATCAAGGACCTGCGCGAGCGGACCGGCGCGGGCATGTCGGACTGCAAGAAGGCGCTCGTCGAGACCGACGGCGATGCCGACAAGGCGATCGACTGGCTGCGCGCGAAGGGGCTCTCGAAGGCGGCGAAGAAGGCTGGCCGCGAGGCCACCGAGGGCGCGATCGTCTCGTACATCCATGGTGCCGGCCGCATCGGCGTCCTCGTCGAGATCAACTGCGAGACCGACTTCGTGGCGAAAAACGAAGACTTCCAGGCGTTCACGCGTGACGTCTCGCTCCAGATCGCCGCGATGAACCCGCTGTTCGTTCACAAGGACGAGATGGGTCCGGACGTCGTCGCGAAGGAGCGCGAGGTCCTGATCGCAAAGGCGAAAGAGGATCCGAAGAACGCCGGCAAGCCGGATCAGGTCCTTCAGAAGATCATCGAGGGCCAGGTCAACAAGTGGTCGAAGGAGATCTGCCTCCTCGATCAGGCCTTCGTGAAGGATCCCGACAAGACGATCGATCAGCTCCTCCAGGGGCTGATCGCGAAGATCGGCGAGAACATCAAGATCCGCCGCTTCGTTCGCTTCGAGCTGGGCGAGGGTCTCGAGAAGAAGAAGAACGACTTCGCCGCCGAAGTGGCCGCGCAAGCCGGCCTGAGCTGAAGCTCTCCTTCTACGCTGCGAGACGCGCTGCTCCCACCGAGCAGCGCGTTTGTCGTTTCGGTCGCTGTCCTGTCACTGGCAGGCAGTGGGAGTGACTCGTGGTTAGCGGCTGTGGCAGCCACGGACACTCGGGTCGCCAGGGGTCGCGCCGATAACCCAGCGGACTGGCAGGAGACCCTGCGGGCACGTCTGCTGCACCGCGGCGGAGCCATGCGCTTACTGCAAGCTTCGATGGTGCTGGCGATGGTGGGTTGTGCGGAGTCGAGCCTGCTCGACGAGGACCACGGCGCCGACATCAATGACGGTCTCCGGGACGACGACAAGGCGGATGGCGCCACCGGCATCGAGGTGCTGGGACGCCTCCGGCCAGGTGCGGCGGGCAAGCTCGACCTCAAGTTGACGGCCGCGTCACCCCGCCAGGGCTTCATCTTCTTCGCCTCCGAGGGCGCGAAGGTCTCGATCGAGAACACCCAGGCCGGGTCGCAAGCCGGCGCGGATACCAAGCTCGTGGTCTACGGCCCGCGGTTGTCCGACGGCTCGTATCCGAAGACGCTCGCGACCGACGAGGACTCGGGGTTCGGCAAGCTCGCTCGCGTCAAGGAGCTCGCGATCTCGATCCCGGGCTTCTATCTCGTCGAGGTCACGAGTGGTGCGGCCGCCGCGCCGGGCAGCGAGATCCGGACGCGGCTCCAGTTCTCGTGCCGCGACGGCAGCTGCGATACCGACCTCCCGGTCGCGCCGCTCGGCAACGACATCAAGTGGTACCAGCGCTCCGCGGAGCGCCGCGCGCTGTCCCTGCAGGCTTATGCGCTCGCGACGGCAACGCTCGAAGCCAAGGCGCCGACGCTCGGTGCCTTCGCCGTCGTGATGGACATCGACGAGACCACGCTCGACAACAGCACGATCCAGCACGAGCGCGCCGACCTCGGTCTCGGGTTCTCGCAGGCCGCGTGGACCGGGTGGGTGAATCGCAAGGCCGCCCCGGCGATCCCGGGTGCACTCGCCTTCACGCAGCGCGTGCACGAGCTCGGTGGCAAGCTGATCTTCGTCTCCAACCGGCTCGCCGCGACGGAGTGCCCGCAGACCGAGGTCAACCTCCACGCCCAGGGCTTCGCGTTCGACGGCATGCTGTGCAAGACCACGACGTCCGACAAGAACCCGCGGTTCGCGTCGATCACCGGCGGTACGTCGGGGATTGCTGGCCTCGCCCAGATGCCGATCGCGATGTTCGTCGGCGACAACATCCAGGACTTCCCGCTGCTCACGCAGGACGTGCGCAAGCAACCGGACGCCGCGTTCGCGAGCTTCGGCGATGCGTTCTGGTTGATCCCCAACCCGATGTACGGCAGCTGGGAAAAGAACACCGACTAGCGAGCAGCCTGTGTATGGTCCCTAGATGTTCGTGTGCGCCGAGTGTGGCCAGCGCCACGACCAGCCTGGGTTCTGCCCCGTCGACGGGCGCCCGCTGGTGGCGACGGACGATCCGATGCTCGGCACCGAGGTGGGTCGCTACCGCCTCGCGTCGCTGCTCGGCGAGGGTGGCATGGGCCGGGTGTATCTCGGCGTGCAGCCGGCGATCGGCAGTCGCGTCGCGGTCAAGATCCTGAGCGATCAGTGCGCGCGTGATCCCGGCTTGCTCGAGCGGTTCTTCGCCGAGGCGAAGGCCGTCAATCTGATCCGCCACGAGTCGATCGTCAGCGTGCTCGATCTCGCGCGGCTCGACGACGGCCGGCCATACATCGTGATGGAGTTCGTCGAGGGGCACGTCCTCGCCGCGTTGATCCATGGAGCACCGGCACCGCTCGGCGGGCTCGTCCAGGTCTTCCTCGAGGTGTTGTCGGCGCTCGATGCCGCGCACGCGATCGGCATCGTCCACCGCGATCTCAAGCCCGACAACATCATCGTCACCGGTGAGGGTCACGCGAAGGTGCTCGATTTCGGCATCGCCAAGCTCGCACCGGGGCTCTCGCATCTGTCGCCTCGCACGGCGACGGGTGCGTTGCTCGGCACGCCCGCGTACATGGCGCCGGAGCAGATCAGCGGCGGGACGATCGATCCGCGCACGGACATCTACGCCGCCGGCATCGTGTTCTACGAGGCCGTCACGGGGCGCGTCCCGTTCGCCGGCGAGACGCTGTTCGATCTCATGAAGCAACACCTCGAGGTGGCGCCGATCCCGCCGTCGAAGCTGCGGCCCGATCTCCCGCCGGCGCTCGAGCAGGTGATCCTGAAGGCCCTCGAGAAGCACCCGGCCCAGCGCTTTCAACGCGCCCACGAGATGGCCGAGGCCACGAGCGCGGCCGCGAACGCGCTCGCACCCGAGCAGTGGCGCGCCCTGGTCCGCGGCGGCGTGATCACCGGCGGGAGAGCGTCGCTGTCGAAGATGATCCCACCGTCGGGGCGCCGGCTCGCGATGAGCTCGCGGCCACCTGTCGACGCTCCGCTCGCGCACGATCGCACCGAGGTGGCGTCGCCCCGCGCACGCGCCTCGCAGCCATCGCCGTTCGCGGGCGTCACCGCAGCAGCCCCGCCGCCGCAGGTGTGGCCACAGGCGACGCAGGCGCCGAAGCCTGATCCCACGAGTGCGTCGCAGACGCGGTTGTCGCCGGAGCACCGGAAGCCCCGCAGGTGGCCGATGGTCGTCGGCGTGCTCGGCGTCGCGGCGGTCGCCACGGTGATCGCGCTGGTCGCGTTGCGCGGTGGCTCCGCCGAATCCGCGCCCACCGCCGAGGCACCGGGCGGGGCGCCCACCGGCTCGGGCGAGTTTCGCGGCCTTCCGCCCGTCATCGTGGGGAGCGGTAGCGCGATCGATCACGGCGTGCACCTCGGCTCGAACGTGGTCACCGGGCCCGGCGTGATCATCGGATCGAGCCCGACGAAGCGGCGGCCCGGCATCGTCGACTACAACCCGACCAAGTTCGATCCGCTCGCGTACCTCCCCAAGGCGAAGGCCCTCGCGCGCACGATCTATCCCGATGCCGAGCTCACCGAATTCGAGTTCTACGAGAACGTCCAGCCCGACGGCTCGGTCGATCTGACGCTGAAGAGCACCTCGACCTCGTACTACGAGTTCCGCTCGCCCTCGCGCTCGGTGTTCCCGAAGACCCGCAACGCGACCAACGACGACATCCCCTGCTACGTGATGATCGATCTCACCGCGACCGGGGTCACGGCCCGGGTTCGCGAGGACGACGAGTGCGATCACCCGCTGCGCGCCACGCCGCGCTGTACGTTCGCCGAGGTCTGGAAGCTGTCGCGCACCAAGGAGACCAAGCCCGCGACGATCGGGTACCTCAACGACGGCAAGTGGTTCTTCGACCACGACCACGCGGCCAAGCACGTCGAGGCTGCCGTCACCACGACGGTCGAGGACTGTCGATAGCCTACGACCACGCCGATCCGGCTCGTGTTCGCGTTCATCATCTTGCGCCGCCGCCGCCGTCGTCGCCGCTAGCCGCCGCGTGCTATGCCTCCGTCCCTCGGAGCGCAGCCCATGTCGAATAAAGACGCCAGCAAGGAAGCGAAGCCCAAGACCGCGGTCACCCCCACCCGGGTCGACAACTATCAGGAGTGGTATCAGCAGGTGATCCGCGCGGCGGATCTCGCCGAGAACTCCGACGTCAAGGGCTGCATGGTGATCAAGCCCTGGGGCTACGCGCTGTGGGAGAATATCCAGCGCGTCCTCGACGGCATGTTCAAGGAGACCGGGCACGTCAACGCGTACTTCCCGCTGTTCATCCCGGTGTCGTTCCTCGAGAAGGAAGCGGCGCACGTCGAAGGCTTCGCGAAGGAGTGCGCGGTGGTCACCCACCACCGGCTCGAGCTGCGCGAGGTCAACGGCGTCAAGAAGCTGGTGCCCGTCGGCGAGCTCGAGGAGCCGCTGGTCGTCCGCCCCACGTCGGAGACGATCATCGGTGCGTCGTTCGCGAAGTGGGTGCAGTCGTATCGAGATCTCCCGCTGCTGATCAATCAGTGGGCCAACGTCGTGCGCTGGGAGATGCGTACGCGCCTGTTCCTGCGCACCGCGGAGTTCCTCTGGCAAGAGGGGCACACCGCACACGCCACGGCCAAGGATGCCGTCGACGAGACCATGAAGATGCTCGCCGTCTACGCCGAGTTCGCCGAGAACTGGATGGCGATGCCGGTGATCCAGGGTGAGAAGACCGCGGGCGAGCGGTTCCCGGGCGCGGTGCAGACGTACTGCATCGAGGCGATGATGCAGGACCGCAAGGCGCTCCAGGCCGGCACCTCCCACTTCCTCGGCCAGAACTTCGCGAAGGCGTCGGGCATCCAGTTCTCCGACGAGAACAACGCGAAGGTCCATGCGTGGACCACGTCGTGGGGCGTCTCCACGCGCCTGGTCGGCGGCATGATCATGACCCACGCCGACGACAACGGCATGGTGTGCCCGCCGCGGCTCGCTCCCTCGCACGCCGTGATCCTGCCGATCACGCGCAAGCCCGAGGATCGCGAGCGCGTCCTCGCGTACTGCAAGAAGCTCCGCGCCGAGCTGCGCGGCGTGATGTTCGCGGGCACGGCGGTGCGCGTCGAGATCGACGATCGCGACATCGCCGGTGGCGAGAAGAAGTGGGGCTGGATCAAGAAGGGCGTGCCGCTGATCCTCGAAGTCGGGCCGCGCGATGTCGACTCCGACTCCGTCTTCCTCGGTCGCCGCGACCAGCTCGACACCAAGTCCGCGGGCGTCAAGCGCGAGGACCTGGTGGCCACGATCGCGTCGCTGCTGCAGTCGATCCAGGACGGCCTGTTCCAGCGTGCGCTCGCGCATCGCGACGAGCACACCCGCGTGATCGACACCAAGGAAGAGTTCTACGCGTTCTTCGCGGATCCGCCGAAGAAGGACCCGAACGCCCCCACGCCGATCCACGCCGGCTTCGCGCTCGCGCACTTCAACGGCGACCCGGCGCTCGAGACGAAGATCAAGGACGACCTCAAGGTCACCGTCCGGTGCATCCCGCTCGCGCAGGACGGCCTGAACGCGTCGCGCCAGCTCGCAGGTCTCGACGCGCTGACGCAGAGCCTCAAGCACGACGTGTTCACGCCCGGCACGTGCCCGTTCACGGGCGAGCCGAGCAAGCAGCGCGTGATCTGGGCGAAGTCGTACTAGTACGCGTAGCGAACGACCGGAGGCATGTCGAACCACGTGCCGGCGTCCTCGATGGCTTCGACAAGACGCACCAGAAACGCGCCGGCGCTGATGTCGGGCAGGTTGGTCCACACCTTGTGCGAGCTCGGGCCGAACTTGAAGAAGCCGGCACCGACGAGCGGGGCGAGCTCGCGGTTATAGCCGCAGGCGCCGACGAAGCTCTGGATCTTCGAGGTAGCGGCGCAGTCCCGTGGCAGCGAGCCGAGCACCTGCATGCGCGCGAGGAGCTCCGTGAGCGAGCCGGGGATGGCGGCGAGATCGAGATGCTCGTCGATGCCGACGATCACTGCGCGCGAGCGGAGGCGTGGGGAGAGGTTGGTGAGGAGTCGATTGGCGTCGGCGACGGTGGTGGCGCCGACGAGGACGAGGGTCGTGGGGGCGAGCTGCGAGGTGACGACGCCGAGCTGGTCGAGCTGGAAGATGAGCGGGTGGAGGAGGGCGAGGTCACCGATCGGACGGACGCGAAAGTGGTGGGACATGAGCGGCGCATCGCCCGCGTGTCGGCGCAGTTGCCGAGTTTGTTTAGGGCTGATCGTCTAGCAGGTTCTCCACCCAACCCATCGCTCCCCCCAAATGAAGACCAGGCACCCGATGGAGGACGTATTTGCAAGCAAGCGTGAAGTCGTGCCTAGCAAGCTCCAGCGTGACCGTCGTTAGTTCCGAAGAGACATCCTTCATCTCCGCGAACGTGGCCCTGTTGTCCATGCGAAGTTCTCTGCGGACGGTCTCGCGAGCTTGTGCCTCATCATTCGGAGTCCAACGCGACATCCACTGCTCACTGCCCCGATGTACTTGCTCCTCGAGATCGATGGCGGTGCCGCGAACCCGCCCGAAGAGATACTTCGCCGCCAACACCGTGTTGGTGCTTCATCGCGACCACCGCCACAAGCTCGGTCACCGCTGGGGGAAGCGCATCCATGTCTGGATATTTGGCGAGCTCGATGGGTTCAAGAGCTCGTCCGACGACCTGCGCGACATGTTGTTCAGGCGACTCGTGCATTACTTGCTCCTCTTCGCGTTGGTTCCGTAAGTCTTGGCGCTCGACCTGGACCCTTTGTTGACGTCGAGGTCAATGTCCATGAACCGGTCCGCCGTGATCTTGAAGTCCCCGTAACCGCGCTCGACACGACTCCATGTCGGATCGCTGTTGCTGCCTAAGATCGGTCGCGCTCTGTCAGTTCTTCAACTTTGACCTTGCAGATGGAGAGTCGACTTCCCGGCACACGTTCGTGCAGGTACTTGCAGGCGATGATGACATCGTGATCTGCGAGCTTGGCGGCCACGGCTTCGACTGCTGCAGAGATCTCATCTATGGAGCCGTAGAGTTCGGTCTCGCTGACGTCTAGCTCGCGCCCGAGAATTGCTCGTACGTCATTCAAATCTACTTCGCGCATCATTTGCTTCGCCTCGCTTCGACCGAGATGGTGTCGGGCACGTGGTGAGTACCGAGATCACCTCCTAAGTCGACGTCTTTGAATCGTCCCATCTTGACGGAAAACTGGTCGTAGCCCCGTGCTGCTCGGCTGCGACCGAAGGATGTATTTCGAATTGCTGTGTTGGCTGCAGCGCCTTGGGACATTCCACTACGAGTCGCCCTGGCGTACTCGACCTGAAAATTTTTCTTGTTGTCCCATGCGAGACTACCGGGGAGCCTGTCCGGTGAATGTCCGAACTCCTTGGTGAACGCCTCGATGGTCTTGTCCAGGACAAGGTCAGTCAGCGAGAGCTTGCCCGCAGGGCCATAGACTTGAACCTTACCTAATACACCACCGACGATTGCGTCCTTCTTGATGACGAAATCGGGCCCGCCCTTCGGAACCCCGTTCTCAAGCTCAACCGATCCAATGCCGATGTTCACCCGCCCACGGTTCGGCAGCGGGGCCTCTATGTCGATCACCCATTCGAACTGCGATCGTTTGATCTCCAATTTGAGATCGCTGAGACGAACGGGATACTCCGGGAGATCTGGAGTTCCCGACCTCGCCGGCTTGGAAGTGTTGGAGACTTTCGCTGGGACGTTTGATGTCGGTTTCCTGTTCTCTTCTGCTTTCTTCCTGCCCGGCTCCGTGGCCTCTTTGGTTTTCGAGCTAGTCAGTGAGTCGCGCGTCTTCGACGCAGGCTCGTCTGGTTTTGAAGTGGGTCCCGATGTCAGTTCGTCTCCCTTCGTAGCGGAAAGCCGAGGTGTCACCGGCTGATCTCCCAGGATCCGTTTCATGCCGTTCAGGGACAATTTCGCGAGCACACCTCCAGCAACCGCCTCGGCGAGCAGGCGGAGGATGTAGATCACGAGTCGCGCGAATTTCTCCGCAGCGACATCGATCTTCGAGGCGTCGCCGTTCGCTTCCTTGACGCTGTGCCAGAACCCTTCGGTGAGTTGACCCGCCTCGATCCCGATCTCGACGGCCGCGTACGCGACGAACGCGATGATCAGCCCCTGGATGACAATGCCGAGAAGCTGCGTGCCCGGCGTCGCGCTCGCGATCAGTGCCGCCGTCTCCAGCGCGACGAGCGTGGCCGTTGCGTAGAGGAACTCGAACCAGTGCTTCTGGATCTCGGCCCACTGCTCGCGAAACGCGTCCTTCATGTAGAGCGTGCTGCGCCATACCGCTTCGAAGCAGTCTCGATAATGCTGGGGCCCTTTCGTCGCGACCTGCCCGACGCCCGGAACGACCTGGTCGATCGAATCGCTGATGTAGTCCCAGTCGATGACGAGGCGTCCGTCGTCGGAGGTCGGCTTCGCATCGGGACCGGGCACGTGAATAAGCAACATCCGCGAGCGCAGCTCCAACCCATCGAGGTCCTTGCGCTCCGCGTCGGTCGCGACGCGCCGCACCTTTCCAGCGGCGTCGAGCGCGGACCGCAGGTTGGCCGCGTAGATCCCGAACATGTGCGTCCTGCCGGTCTTGTAGCTCACGATGAGATCGCCGAGCGCGCGGCGCAGCTTCGCGAGCGTAGGCGTCGCTGGGGACTGGCCGGGCTGCTTTGGCAACGGCGCGGTGCTCTTCGGCTTCGCTGCCGCGGCCTTCGGTGGCGCACTCTTTTCGGCCTTCGCCGGCTCCGACATGGGCGGCCTCTCGCCCTCGAGGTGTGCCGGTTGCGGAGAAAGTTCGGCGAACAAGACCCCTGCGATCTCGCGCCGTTGGGCCGCCTGGACGTTCTTGGAGATCCGATCCGCGTAGCCAATCCGCCGCTCGTGACATCCACATGCCGTGCAGCTCACCCTCCCTGATCGAGCTCGGTATCTTTCTCAGCGCGCAGCCTGGTTTGTCGCAGGAGCCGCGTTCGGCACCGTGGTCGGGCGGCTCACCGGGGTGAAGCGACAACCGCCGAGCCGCGCGACGGTGCTCGCGTTGCGTAAGCGGCTCGTGGCACTCGTCAAGGCGGACCTGCGAAACGTCGAGGAGGGGCACTACCCGCGCGAGCTGCTCTCGACGTCACTCTCCGGCCAGGTCGTGCGCGCACTTCCGAAGCTGGTGCGCGATGCCCCGCAGTTCGTGGCCCGCAAACGGCGGGGCGACTTCAAGGACCTCCCGGCGAACCTCGAGCTCGCCGCGTTCCCGGCGTACTACCGCCGGAACTTCCACTGGCAGTCCGATGGCTACCTGAGCGACGCCTCCGCGGAGGTCTACGAGGCCTCCGTCGAGTTGCTGTTTCGCGGCACGGCCGCGGTCATGCGGCGACAGCTGATCCCGCATCTCTCGCGGCTGCGCGCGAGCGATGAGCCCTTCACCCGGCTCCTCGATCTAGGTACCGGCACGGGCACGATGCTGGAGATGTTCGCGCGCTGCTTCGCGGAGGTTCAGCTCGAAGGCGTCGAGCTGTCGCCGTTCTACGCCGGGATGGCAACTCGACGCCTTGGTGCGCGTGCGACGGTCACCACCGGCAACGCGGAATCGCTTGCCGCGGCGAGCGACACGTACGACGCCGCAACGAGCGTGTTCATGTTCCACGAGCTGCCGCGCAAGGCGCGCCGCAATGTCGTGCGCGAGGCGTATCGCGTGCTCAGGCCGGGTGGGCTCCTGGTCATCGCAGACTCGTCGCAATATGCCGATGCGCCCGAGTTGCGCGAGGTGCTCGACGCGTTCCCGCGGGAGTTTCACGAGCCCTACTATCTGGACTACCTCGCCGATCCGCTGCCGGAGCTCGTTCGTGATGCGGGCTTCGTGGTCGAAGCCCACGAGTCGCACATGGTGACGACCGTGGTTGCCGCGCGCAAGCCGCGACTCTAGCCACGGTCAGCACCGCGGGGCCAGGATCGGCCACATCGCGCGAACGGCTCGCGGGAGGCGGCACCGCGTTGTCGGGGACAGCGCCGCGAGTGTCGACCTCGGTTGCCGGCGATCGAGGGCAAATCCCCGGCCGTGGCGAGCCGCCAGTCGGCCAGCATGGCAAGCTCGCGTCGATGAACGAGCTCGTGTGCCCCGGATGTGGCGAGGTCCTCGATACCGCGGGCCGGACCGATCGGTGCCCCGCCTGTGACGGCGCGTGGGTCCACGAGGATGCGCTGGTGGGCATGCTGCAGGAGCGCACGTCGACGCTGGTGTTCCTGCCGTGGCAGCCCCGACCGAAGGACAACGAGCGCGTGTGCGCGGTGTGCCGCACCGCGATGCAGACGGTGAACCTGGGGAGCGTCCAGCTGGATCGCTGCGCGCAGCACGGCGTGTGGTTCGACTCCGACGAGCTCGCCGCGTTGCTCAGGGAGGCGAAGCACTTCAAGCCGGAGCATCGCAAGGGCGACGAGCCGGAGCCGGAGCACTCGGGACTGCTGCATTCGCTGTCCAAGCTGTTCGGCGGCTAAGACGGCACGCGCCTTGTAGTCGATCGTGGGTATGCGATCGATCGTTAGCTTAGTCCTCGCTCTCTCGACGCTCGGCGCGTGCGATTCAGACGCGCAGCGGAGCGTCGGTACGCTGGTCGGTGCCGCAGCTCCGAGAATGGAGGATGAGCTCGAAGCCGGGATGCATCGCCGCGTGACCACGGCGCACGGACCGCTGCACATGTGGACGCCGCGGCATTACTCGGAGAGCGGCGACATCGTGGTCTACGTGCACGCGGATGCGTGGAACGACGAGCTCGTGAAGCAGTTCGCCGCGAGCGGACTCGATGCGATGTTCATCGCCGTCGACCCGAGCTGGGCGAGCTTGTCGGAGGTCCTCGGAACCGCGCAGGCCAAGGCCAAGCTCGCCCTGCCGATGGGCAAGGTGATCGTGGTCGGAGCCGCGTCCATCGCGTCGTGGATGGCGGAGAGCCAGCTCGATCGGTTGGTGGTGACCAACGCCGTGGACAGCGACGTCGCGCGGTATCGCGACTGGCTCGAGATGAAACGCGATCGCCAGCTGATCTTCGTCGGCGGCGACGTGGCCGAGGAGCTTCATGCACTGCTACCGGCCGCGACGGTGCTCGATCAGTTGCCCGAGCTCGGGCAGGCGCATGCGGCCCGCGTCGTCTATGTGAAGAAGTCCGGCGACCTATCGGTGTTGTTGCAGATGGCAAGTGACGACGCGGGGACGCCAGTCGCGCGGATGTGACAACGAGAGGCCGATGGATCAGGGCGTTGCGCGCATCGCGGGTGGAAGACCCCGCTGGTCGAACCGTAGCCAGGCCACGATCGGCCTTGTCATAGATATGCACTAACGTGTATATGTACTGACATGCAACTCGACGTGTTCGAGACCCTGGCCGACCCGACACGGCGCCGCATCGTCGAGGTGCTGCGCGACGGCGAGAAGCAGGTGAACGATGTTGTCGAGAAGGCCGGCATCCATCAGTCCGGCGTGTCGCGGCATCTCCGCATCCTGTTCGAGGCCGGCTTCGTCAAGGTCCGGCCCGACGGGCAGCGCCGCTACTACGGTTTGCGCCCCGAGCCGTTCCGCGAGCTCGAGAGCTGGCTGGGTCGCTACAAGCGGCTGTGGGACGAGCGACTGGATCGCTTCGGTGCCGCGCTCGAGAAAAACCAGAAGAAAGGGAAACAGTGATGAGCAACCAACCCGTCCTCATCGAGCGCAGCTACCGGGCCACGCTCTCCGAGATCTGGGCCCTGTGGACGACCAAAGCCGGCTTCGAGTCGTGGTGGGGGCCGCAGGGATTTCGCGCCGACGTCCACGAACTCGAGGCGAAGGTCGGGGGCGCGCTGCACTACGACATGATCGCGGACTCACCGGAGATGCTCGCGGAGATGAAGCGCCTCGGCCGACCCCCTTCGCATCCGACGACCGCGCGGTTCACCGAGCTGACGCCGCAGACCCACCTGATGATCACCAACGTGATCGACTTCATCCCGGGCGTCGAGACCTACGAGAGCACGATCACGGTCGACCTCGTCGCGACGGGCGATCGCGTGACCATGACCGTGAGCCTCAGCCCGATGCACTCGGAGGAGTTCGACGGGATGCAGAAGCAGGGCTTCTCGAGCCAGCTCACCAAGCTGGACCCGCGGTTTACGTAGCTAGCGACTGTTCCCTTCGCGGAGGCGCGGCGCTAAGGTCGGCTCCGTCATGAAGCCCGCATACAAGCGCGTGTTGCTCAAGATCTCGGGCGAGGCGCTGATGGGGACGCAGGGGTACGGCATCAGCAGCGAAGTGCTCGGCCATGTCGCCGCGGACATCGCGGAGACCGCGAAGATGGGCGTGCAGGTCGCGGTCGTCGTCGGCGGCGGCAACATCTGGCGCGGTGCCAGCCACGGCGCCGGCAGCATGGATCGCGCGAGCGCCGATTACGTCGGCATGCTCGCGACCGTGATGAACGCGGTGTCGCTGCAGAGTGCCTGCGAGAAGGCCGGCGTGACCACGCGCGTGCAGACCGCGATCCCGATCGCGCAGATCGCCGAGCCCTACATCCGCCGCCGCGCGATCCGCCACCTCGAGAAGGGCCGCGTCGTGATCTTCGGCGCAGGGACCGGCAACCCGTTCTTCACCACCGACACGGCGGGTGCGCTCCGCGCGGTCGAGATCGAGGCGGAGGCGCTGCTGATGGCGAAGAACGTCGACGGCGTCTACGACAAGGACCCGAAGAAGCACGCGGACGCGAAGCGCTACAAGACGCTGTCGTTCGGCGATGCGATCCGCCGCGACCTCAAGGTGATGGACGGCACCGCGTTCGCGCTGTGCCGCGACAACGCGATGGGGATCGTCGTGTTCGAGCTCGCGCAGCGTGGCAACATTCAACGCGTCGTGTGCGGCGAGTCCGTCGGCACGATCGTCAAAGACAACGTCGAGACCACAGCCGTCTAAGGGGAACCCATGATTGACGACATCAGCAAAGACGCCGAAGAGGGCATGAAGAAGGCGGTCGATTCGTTCAAGCGCGATCTCCAGAAGATCCGCACGGGTCGTGCGAACACCGCGATGCTCGACGGCATCAAGGTCGACTACTACGGCACGCCCACGCCGGTGAACCAGGTCTCGACGGTGCAGGTCGTCGACGCTCGCCTGATCACGGTGAAGCCGTGGGAGAAGAGCATGATCGCCGTGATCGACAAGGCGATCCGCGCGAGCGACCTCGGCATCAACCCGGTCTCCGATAGCGACCTCGTGCGCCTCCCGATCCCGCCGCTCACGCAGGAGCGTCGCCGCGACCTCGCGAAGAGTGTCGGCAAGCAGACCGAGGAAGCGCGCGTCGCCGTGCGCGCCGCCCGTCGCGATGCGATGGACATGATCAAGGATGCCGAGAAGGACAAGCAGATCACCGAGGACGAGCGCAAGTTAGGCGAGACCAAGGTGCAGGAGCTGACCGACAAGTACATCGCGTCGGTCGACGACATCGCGAAGGCCAAAGAGAAAGAGATCATGGAGCTCTAGCGGTGAGCTGGTTCAGGAGGCCTCCGGAGATGCCGGAGAGGCCGCGGATCAAGCTGTGGATGCTGATCGTCGCCGGCCCCTTCCTGATCGCGAGTGGTCTGCACTCGTATGGAAAGCTGGCGGAGTTCGAGGAGACCGGTGGCCGGATCTACCTCAACAAGCTCGACAAGCTGTTCTACAACGCCGGTGGCAAGACCACGGTCCTGGTCGTGTGGTGCGCGCTCGGCGCGTTCTACCTGTTCGCCTGCTATCGGTTCTTCAAGAGCGATCGCGAGAACAAGGCGCGGATCGCCGCTGCCGAGGCGCGGATCGCCGCGGCGAGGTTGCCCGTCGAGGACATCCCGCGCGCACCTACACCACCGGTCGAGATGCCGCTGCCGCCGGCCCCACACATCGGCGAGGACCCGTTCCGGAATCCGCCGGCCAGGCCGGTGATGGTCAAGAAGGCCGAGCTCGTCGCCTCGCCGGCACCACGTGCGAGTACACCCGACGTCACAAACCCGGACGATCGCCCTAAATTCCTGAAATAGCGGCCCGTTGCCGTTCCGGCTTCCAGGGTACTATTGCTCCGATGTCGGGCATCCCGGCCGGTGCTGGGCAACTCCTCGGGAAGCGCCTTGGCAAGTACGAGATCCTGGCGTTGCTCGCGCTCGGTGGTACGGCCGAGATCTATCTCGCCCGCATCGGTGGCGCCGCCGGGTTCGAGAAGTACGTGGTGGTCAAGTGCCTGCACGACCACCTCGCCGACGATCAGGAGTTCGTGAAGATGTTCCTCGACGAGGCGCGGCTCGCGGCGCACCTCGATCACTCGAACATCGTCCAGACCATGGAGCTCGGCGAGCACGAGGATCGCTACTACATGGTGATGGAGTTCCTCGCCGGCTTGTCGCTGGCGATGATCGTGCGCCGCGCTGGTGAGCGGCTCGCGGGTGGGCGGTTGCCGGCGCCGATGTCGCTCAACATCCTCGCGCAGGCGTGCGCGGGGCTGCACTACGCGCACGAGAAAGCGCAGAACGGCAAGCCGCTCAACATCGTCCACCGCGATATCTCGCCGCAGAACCTCGTCGTCTCGTTCGAGGGCGTGGTCAAGGTGGTCGACTTCGGCATCGCGAAGGCCGAGCTGCGCGAGACCAAGACGCGGTCCGGCACCATCAAGGGCAAGTTCGCGTACATGTCGCCCGAGCAGTGCATCGCGACCAACGTCGATCGCCGCACCGACGTGTTCGCGCTCGGCGTGATCGCCCACGAGCTGCTCACCGGTCGGCGGCTGTTCAAGAAGCCGTCGCCGTACGAGACGTACCAGGCGGTGATCGATTGCAACGTCGAGCTACCGAGCAAGCTCAACGTCGAGCTCGATCCCGCGATCGATCCGCTGATCATGAAGGCGCTGGCGAAGGACAAAGACCACCGCTATCCCACGGCGGAGGCGTTCGGCGACGCGTTGCTCGGCTACCTCCACCACCGCGGCAAGGCCTCGGGTCCGGGCGAGGTCTCGCGCTTCTTCGACACCCAGTTCTCGCAGGAGATCGACGAGCACAGCGCCCGCATGCGCGAGCTGATCTCCGGTCGCGAGCCTCCCGCGGCCGACACCGGCCTCGGCACCTGGACGCCCGAGGAAGAGCGGCGGCGCAACGAGACGGTCGATCTCGGTGCGGCGAGCAAGGACTCCGCGCTCTCGCTCGATTCGATCGATCTGATCGAGGCCGAGCGGCAGAGCGTCAGCGGCCTCAACGGACTGATCGACGAGCTCGGCACCGGGCGCGAAGAGGACGACGAAGACGACATGCCCGCGGAGCGCACGCGGATCGAGAACAACCCGCTCGAGCAGATCGCGGTGCTCGATCAGGTCGTCGAGAAGCAGAAGACGCCGGCCCCGGTGTTGATCCGAAATATGCCCGCAGCCGAGGTCCGCAAGACGCCGGCACCGGTGCGCAACACCACGCCCGCGCCCGAGCGCACCAAGCCGTCGCCGTCGCAGCTGGCCACGCAGATCCAGGAGGTGGATCTGCCGGCGCCCGCGCGGCCGAAGATGCCGCCGTCGGGACCGCTCCCGCTGCCTCCGCAACCGCTCGGTCCGCCCTCGGCGAAACCGCCGGGCTCCGGCAAGTTTCCGGATCTCGCGAACCTGCCGACGATGGTCGCGGATGGCGATGTCGAGGAGGCCGACGAGGACAGCGCACCGGAGCTCGCCCCCACGTCGCTCGGCGCGATCCTGATCGAGGAAGGGCACGACCTCGCGAAGTCGCCTGTCGATCCTCACGCGCGGACGAACCTCGAGATGCAGGCGCCTAACCTCAACGGCATTCGCATCAGCGAGCCGGTCTCCCATGCACGGCCGAGCTCGGTGCCACCACTGCCGCAACAGGCCACGCAGATCGCACCGCAACCGCAGCAGTCGTATCCAGCGCAGCAGCCGTATCAAGGGCAGCAGCCGTATCCAGCGCAGCAGCCGTATCCCTCGCAACCTCAGTACGGGCAGCCGCAGCAGAACTACGGGCAACCGCAGGGCGCACCGCATCAGCCGAGCTATCCGGTGATGAACGCGGAGCTGCGCGAGCAGATCGCGACGGGCGCGAGCGTGTTCCCCTCCCCGCCGGGCGGCCGGCCCAGCATGCCGGAGCTCGATCCCAACTCCGCACCGCTGCGCGGCGCTGCGCGGCCCGGCGAAGCCGGTCCTTTCGATCCCTCGCGTGCGGCCGAGCTGGCGTCGCCGGTCGGTCAGCACTACGGCGACAACGTCGACTGGGCGGCCGTGGCCGCGGCACCGGCGAAAGCGATCCCGCCGTGGAAGTTGATCTTGATGTTCGTCGGTGCGCTCGGCCTCGCGCTGCTGATCACGATCCTGATCACCCGCGCGGCCCGCTAGGGGCTGTCCCATTCGATGATCGCGCCTTCGGCGCTTGCCCCTCTAGTCAGATCGGATAGCGGCACGCAGCGCCGACGCGCTCGATCGCGGTGAAGCCCGCACGCTCGTAGACCCGCGCGGCGGGGCCATCCGCATCGGCGACGATCACCAGGGTCTCTGCCCGTGCACCGGCGGCAGCCGCGGCGAGGAGCGCGCTCGCGATGCCGCGCGTGCGATGACTCGCCGCGACCTCGACGTCTTGAAACCGATCGACGTCGCCGAGCGAGACCAGCCCGAGCGTGCCGACGAGCGCGTCTCCGTCGAACGCACCGTAGAACGTGGCGCTGCCCCGCTCGACGAGCGAGCTCTTCCACAGCGCGCGGCGATCGAGGAACTGGCGGTACGCATCGTCGTGGCGATCGCCGTTCGCCCACGCGAGGTCCGCGCTGGCGACCACTTCGTCGGGTGTCATCGCGCGGATCGGGAACGCTGAGAGGGTATGGGTGATGTCGCGCGTCGCCGCGGTCATCACGGCCGAGACGTCGATCGCGAAGCTCGCCGCCTCGAGCTCGGCACGCGCACCGACGTCGCCCGCGATGCCGTCCCAGCGGAATGTCACGTGCCTGATCTGCGGGTTGCCGCCGAGCTCCTCGGTGAACTTGCGCGTCCAGTACGCGACCTCGCCGACCTGCGGTGCCGCGCGCAGCACCAGCAAGTTGCCGTGGTAGTAGCCGGGGTCGTCGGGCGTCGTGACCACGAGGTAGTCACCGCGATCGGCGACGGTGCCGCGCAACGCGAGCAGCTGGAGGTCGGTCGACAGTCCGAGACTGCGTGCTTGCATCGAGTCAGTTGCGGACGAGACCCAGGAGCTTGGACATCGTCTTCTCGTCCGCGGGCGGGAAGTCGTAGTCGAGGAACTCGCGAGAGGTCACCCAGCGCAGGTCCGCGACCGTGGCGGGGTAGGGGCGTGCTTCGGCGGGCAACTTGCACGAGTACATGGTCAGGTGAACCTGATACGTCGTGTAGTTGTGCTCGTGCTCGCCGAGCTTGGCCCCGACGATGACCTCGACGCCGATCCGGCCCTTGACCTCGCGGAGCAGCGCGTGGGCCTCGTTCTCGTCGGGCTCGACCCGGCCCCCGGGGAACTCCCAGAGCAGCGGGAGTACGGCGTTGGCATTGCGCTGGGTGATCAGATAGCGGCCGTCGTGCTCGATCACGGCGGCTACGACCCGGATCACCTCTTTGCCCATCGGCGCGATTATCGATGCTTCGGCGTGGATTGCAATCGCGGCGAACGTGTATGGTCCGCGCCCCTATGGCGATCCGGTTCGTGGAAATCAAAGCCACGGAGAACCCCGAGGAGCTCAACTCCGAATGGGTGATCCTCGAGAATGACGGCAAGGCCGCATTCAACACCCGCGGGTGCGGCATGACGGTCGGGCGTAAAGGCTCGGCGAAGAAGTCCCTGCTCGGCATCATCGATCCGGGCTTCGTGCTGAACCCTGGCGAGCGCGTTCGGATGTGCACCGGAAATCCGGCCACCGAGAAGCACGGCAAGGGCCCCGAGGATGGGACCAAGAACTACTACCTGTTCCTGCCGAGGCCGTACCTCGGTGGTGGAGCGGGCACGTTCCTGACGTTGGTGCTCCGCGGTCTGCCGGTCTCGAAGACCGAATACGATCCGGCGCAGCCGAACGGCATCGCCGCCACGAAGTAAGCGACAACGCCGACGCCGCCTGCGTCGCGCCCGTCGCCGAGTACGATAGCTGGTACGAGGCTGGCACTTCCACCGACGCGGAGATCTTCGATCCACCGGTCTGCGATCCCGTGCTCGCCTGCCTCGGTTTGTGATCGGCTTGTGATCGTCTCGTGTGAGACGAGTGTCAGCACCTGGCAAACAACGTCCAGGATTCGCGGACCACTCCAGAAGTGACGTAGGATCGCGCTCCGTCTAACTCGGGAGAGCATCTGATGAACTTCAAATGGATTGGCTCAGCGTTTCTGTGTTCGGTCATGGCCTTCGCCTGCGGTGGCGGCGGTGGAGGTGGTGGTTCGGGTGTCGACGCTGATGTCGCGCTGCTCGACGTCACGGCCGGTGAGGCCGGTGACGTGTGCGACTACATCATCAACCTCCAAGAACAGCCCGAGCGTACGGTCGACTGTGGTGATGGAACGACGGTCACCGTAGGAACGACGGCGGCCCAAGCCGCGGAAGACATCGCCGATTGCACGACGGATCTCCAGGCGGTTGCCGCGGACTGCGCTGCGACGGTCGGAGATCTCGAGGCGTGCTTCGAGGATCTCTCCTCGGCAAGCGATGCGGAGCTCTGCTCGGACGCGCCGCTTCCCGCGGCCTGCGCTCCCGTCTTCCCCTGTCTGGGAGGCTAAGCCAGGCGCTCGTCGTGCGCGGCGAGCGTCGCCAGGTCAGGTAGCTGCGCCGCCTGGCCTCGGGTCTCGATGAACTTTCTCGTCGCGGGATCGATCGAGAGATCCGGGCACCGTTCGGTGACCACACCGAGCAGGGCCAGGGCGCGCGTGGCCTCGGTGCTGTCATCGAGCACGCGACCGTCATCGAACGCCAGCTTCGTCCAAGGCAGCACGCGCACCGTCGCGCCTGCCGTCGACACGACATCGACGAACGTCGTCGGCCCGAGCTCGGCGGGGAGCCGGCGCGCGACCACACCGATCACGTCGCGCCACATCACCAGCACCGAGCTACCGTCCTCGCGGCGTGCATCGATGCCACCGCGCGAGACCTCGGCGACGCGGATCGCGAACCGGAGCTTGCCGCGCAGCTCCGGCGGTACAGCCGCGGGGGCCGTCGGGATCGGCGTGGCGTCGCGCATGTGGGCTGGAACCATCACCGCACGCGCGGGCGGCAACGTGGTCACCGGTTCACGGATCGCGGTCGCCGAGTCGTCGACGCGTGCGAAGTAGACGGCGAGCTGGCCGAGCACCACCGCGCCGAGCATCGCGAACGGCGCCCACGTGCGCTCGATCGTGATCGTGACGTCGAAGACATTCGACATCACCCGCTCCGCACCGGTATCCGGGTTGAAACGGAAGGCGCCGCCGAGCGCCGAGAAGAACACGATGCCGCCGAGCGTCTGTGCGCCCTTGCTCCAGATCGAGGGCGAGCCATCGCCGGTCAGGAGCTTGCGACCGACGGTGAGTGCGACGGCAGCACCGAACGCCAGCCCGCCGAAGAACGTCACGGCTGCGAGCGCGGGGTAGACGCCCTTCATCTCCGACAGGCTGGTGCTCGCACACAGCTTCCCGGTGGCGTCGCAGCCATGCGCACTGCGGAGATCGATGCCGAACGAGTCGAGGCCCGGCATCTCGATCTCGAACCAGTCGACCACGAGCGTCGCGGCGATCAACAGGACGAGCGAGGCCGCGCCGGTTGCCAGGACACGAAGCTGGTCTCGCCCCATCGCACCCACGATATCACGGCTGTTTCGGCGGCTCTCCTTCTGGGATCTGCAGCGAGCCGGCGTCGAACGTCTTGCCCTCCTCGAGCACCACCTTCTTCATCACCGGCGGCCGCATCCCGAGCACGACCACGATGGCCTTGCCGGCCTTGCGCTCGATCCGGAATCTTCCATCCGGCCCCGAGGTCGGCGGTGGGCCCTCCAGCGAGATGCTGATCCGCCCATCGTCCTTGTCGTCGATCGCGACCACGGGTACGTCGGGCATCGGCTTGCCGCCCGGTCCGACGATGGTGCCGACGACGACCGCGTTCGCGACCAGCGAGATGTCGACGGTGCTCGGCGTGTTCGGCGCGACCACCGCCTGGACCTGGCCGTTGCCCTCGGTCGACGTCACCTTGACGACGTAGCTGCCGGGGTCGACGCGACCGAGCGAGAACGTTCCGTCGGTGAACGATCGGATGGTCTGGGTCGGACCTTCGAGTGTCACGGTGAACAGCGCCGCGGGGCCCCGCGGTCCGCGCACGGTGCCCGACAGCGACGTCACGCCGAGCGCCTTGATCGCCAGTGTCGCATCGGGCGTCACGCCCTCGGCGCGCCCGCGCAGCTTGCCGGCCTGCGCCTCGGCGACCACGTCGAACGCGAGGTGCGAGAGCCCGGTGATCTCGAAGCGACCCTGCGCGTCGGTCAGTGCGGGAGGGTACCCACCACCCGCGTCGTCGCCATCGTCGTTGTTCACGATCACGGTGCGCGACTCGCCCTCTGGTCCTGGAGGTGGACCGCTGGGGCCGCGCTCGCCGATCGCCCCGCGCACCATCGAGTCGAAGTCCTGCTGCACCGAGACCCACGCATCGGCGAGCGGCTTGCCGTCGGGGCTGGTGACGACGCCCTTGATCACGCCGTTCGGCCGATCGACCTGGAGATCGACGCCCGTCTTCTTCTCGGCCGCGGCGAGCGTCACCGTCGGTGGTTCGCCCTTCGCGCGCAGCGGTCGCCCACGCTCGAGCGCCGTCATCCGATACGTGCCGGGCGACAGCCCCTCGAGCTTGTAAATACCCGTGGCGTTGGTGATGCCCTGGATGCCGCTCGTCACCATGCCGTTGACGATCGTGGTGCGCACGGTGTTGGTGAGGGCATTCGCCGCGACCGTCGCGCCGGCGATCGGCTTGCCACTGCCGTCGACGAGCTTGCCGGCGATCGAGGCCCCCGGCGTCACCGCGACCACGACGTCCTTCGTCGACGGCGTCCAGGCGACCTCGGCCTTGCCGTAGTCCCCCGAGGTGCAGCGCGCCGTGATCGCGAGCTTGCTCGGCGCGATCGGCGCGATCTCGAAGTTGCCGGTGGCATCGCTGACACGTGTCGAGCCACTTCGCGCGAGCATCTCCATCGGCATCATCGGACGATCGGTGTCGGTCTCGAGGCCGATCTCGCACCCCGGTTGCCGCGGCTCGACGTGACCGACGAGCTTGCCGGCCTGCTTCATCCGCAGCACCACGCCGTCGACATCCTTGTCGGCGACGATCACGCTGGTGGGAGTCGCGGGCACGTGCGTGTCGAGCTGCGCGAGCAGCAGGTGGTCGCCGACGTCGAGCCCCTCGATCGCGAACGCACCCTTGTCGTCGCTCCTGACATCTTCGGAGCCGAGGTCACCGAACGTGACGACGCGCGCCCCGGCGATCGGCTTCGCCTCCTCGTCGACCACGATGCCTCGCACGACCGGCGCCCGGCCGACGAGCAGCTGCACGTCGGTGACTTGCTCGGCGACCCCGAGGCCGACCTGCGTCGGGGAGCGCGTGCGGCGTCCGTCCGCCTTCGCGCCGAGCCCGTAGGCGCCGGGGCGGAGGCCGGCGATCCGGAAGCGTCCGTCGGGACCTGCCGTGACCGTGCGTGCACCGCCCTCGGCGAGCATGATCGACGCGCTGTCCCGCCGCGCCGACACGCTGGCTCCACCCACCGGCTGCTTCGAGCGGTCGTCGACGACGACCCCTTCGATCACGCCGCCGGGGACGAGCTGGAAGTCAGCAAGTGCACCGGCGGAGCCGACCTCGACGTAGCGCGACTGCGCCGCGTAATCGGGGCTGCGCGCGGCGACGAGCAGCTGACCTTCGGCGACGCCGAGCGTGTACTTGCCGTCGGCACCGGTCATCGTGGTCGCGATCGCCGCATCCGGCCGCGCTCGACGATCGAGCTTCGCCGCGTCGATCCGCGCCCCCGCGATCGGTCCGCCGCTGACGTCGGTCACCGTTCCAGTCAGCGTGCGCCCACCGGCGACGAGCGTGATCGTGAGCCTCTCGGTCTCGCCGGGCTCGAGCGTGAAGGAAGGCGCGTCTTTCGGTTCGTGATCCTTCGCCGACGCCGCGACCGTGTACTCGCCGGGGGCGAGTGTGGCTTGCGCGGTGCCGTCGGCCTTGGTCTCGAGCACCGAGACCTCGCCGGTCTTGGGTGCGATCCGGACGCGTGCCGTGTCGAGCGGACCCTTCGCATCTCTCACCGTGACGACGAGCTGCGCAGGTACGCTCGAGATCTTCTTGATCGTCGGGACCTGAGCGTTCGAACCGTGCTGCGTCACGGTCGGCGTCGCAGGTGCGTCGCCCTCGCCGCTCTTCTTGATCCACAACACCACGGCGACGACTGCGCCGAGCACCCCAATCGCGATCAAGACCTTCCTCATCAGCGCCCCCGAACCGAGTTGATTGGAGATCAATTCCTCAAAATGCGCGCGCTTGCGCGCCGTCGACCGAGATGCATGCACCGGTCACCAGGCTCGCGCGCGGCGACGCGAGGAACGCGACGACATCGGCGACTTCCTCCGGCGTGCCGAAGCGACCGAGCGGCAGCTCGCGCTTGACGAAGTCGGCGATGCCGGCGGGATCCGCTCTCTGTCGGCGATCCCAGCCGCCGCCATCGAACAGGATCGAGCCCGGTGCGACGGAGTTCACCCGGATCCCGCGCGGTGCGTAGTCCTTCGCGAGCGCCTTCGCGAGTGCGATCACCGCCGCCTTCGCGATGTTGTAGCCCGGTGCGCCGCCGGCTTCGCGACCCCAGATCGACGAGATCATCGTGATCGATCCACCGCTGGTCAGCTTCGGAACCGCGAGCTGGGCGATCCGTGCCGACGTCCACAGATTCATCTCGAGCGACTTCTGCAGATCGTCGTCGTCCATCGCCGATGCTTCGCGCGCGAACGACTTGCCGACATTGCAGATCACGACATCGATCGCGGCGCAGCGTTCGATCACCGCACGCGCACCCTCCGCCGTCGCGACGTCCGCCACGATCGCGGTGTGACCGCTTCCCGGCAGCTCGCCGACGAGCTTCTTCAACTCCGCTTCACCACGCGCCACGGCGGCGACGTGGCCACCTTCGCGTGCGAGGGCGATCGCGATCGCGCGCCCGATGCCACGGCTCGCGCCGCTGACCAGACAATGTTTGCCGTCGAGGCCGAGGTTCACGAGATCTCCCAGGTGTGGCCCCACAGCGCCTGACCACCATCGATCCGCAGGGTCGCGCCGGTGAAGTACTGCGCGGCGGGCGACGCGAGGAACACGATCGTCGCGGCGACTTCTTCGCAGGTCCCCGTGCGCTTCAAGGGCGTCTCGCGCACCGCGCGCTCGAGTAACGACGGCGGATACTGCGAGGTGCCGCTGCTCTTGATCACGCCGGGCGCGACGGCGTTGACCAGGATCCCGAACTGCGCCCACTCCACCGCGAGCGTCATCGTCATGTTCTCGACGCCCGCGCGCGCGGCGCCGGTATGCGCCATCCCGGGGAACCCGCGGTAGACGTTCGCGGTCACGTTGATCACGCGGCCGCCCTTGTTCGGGATCATCCACTGATTCGCGACCTCGCGAGTCATGTGGAACGTGCCGACCAGGTTGTTCTTGATCACGGCCATGAAGCCGTTCGGCGAGATCAGCTGCGCGGGAGCTGGGAACTGACCGCCGGCGTTGTTGACCAGGATGTCGATCTTGCCGAGCTCGCCGAGCGTCGCCTTGACGAACTCCTCGACCTGGGCCGGCTCGCGGATGTCGCAGACACCTGTGAACACCCGGTCTCGACCGTCTCCCAACGACGACAGCTCGGCCTTCGCCGCGTCGAGCTTCGAACCTGTGCGTCCGCACAGAGCAACGCGCGCACCCAGGCGGATCATTTCACGGGCGGTCGCGAGCCCGATCCCGCTGCCGCCACCGGTGATCACGGCGACCTGGTCCTTGAGGATGCCGGGAGCGAACACGGCTTGGGACTCGGCGGACGGTGTATCCATAAGCGGCCCGAGGGTAATCCATCCATGGGACATCAGCCGGCCCACTCGTGGCTACTCGGGGAGCCATCACCCCACAGCGGTACGAAGAGCCCCCGATCCGCGGCCAGGGGCGACAGGCGACCACGGGACTAACTCTGGCGAAAGCCCCAGCTTGTTTGATCAGTTAGCCACGGTACATCGCTTGCAACCTCTCGGTACCGTGGCCGGGATATCCACATCAGGAGGGGTGCGCCCCTCTTCGTCGGCTGGTGGCAAGCGTGCCGGCGGACGCTATGTGCTGGGTGACCTGCTGGGTCGCGGCGGCATGGCCGAAGTGTTCTCTGGCAACTCGCTGGGTGACCACGGCTTTCAAAAGCCCGTCGCCATCAAGCGCCTCCTCCCGGAGCTCGCGAACGACCACGTGTTCGTCGAGCGCCTGATCGGAGAGGCCAAGCTCCTGGTCGGGATGCAGCACGGCAACGTCGTCAGCGTGCTCGACCTCGCCCGCGATGGAGACGACGTCTTCCTCGTCATGGAGTTCGTCGATGGTCCCTCGCTGCGCCAGCTGCTGAAGTCGCGTGGCCAGCGTGGCCTGCCGCTCGGGGTCGCGACGTACATCGTGCAGGGTGCGGCTGCCGGGCTCGAGTTCGCACACAACCGTCCGGGCGGCGCGATCGTCCACGCCGATATCTCGCCGTCGAACATCCTCCTCACCACGTCGGGCGAGGTTCGCGTCGCCGACTTCGGGATCGCGCGCCGCGAAGGTGGCGGTCACGGCATCGTCGAGGGCAAGTGGGCGTACATGGCTCCCGAGCAGGCGCGCGGCGAGCCGCTGACTCCGCGCTCGGACGTGTTCGCCCTCGGTGTCGTGCTCTACGAGCTGATCTGCGGCGCGCATCCGTTCGGTCGTCAGGTCACGCACGAGGAGCGCGATAGCGAGCCGATGCGCGTGATCCCGCCGCGTGTCGTCAAGCCGACGATCCCGCTCGGCATCGATGCCATCTGCATGAAGGCACTCGCGCACGATCCGCGCGAACGCTACAAGAGCATGCAGCACCTGATCGACGCGATCGTCGAGGAGCGCTTCGCGAACCAGTGGCGCGAGGGCGCCTCGGATCTCGCGGCCGCGATCCGCGAGTGCAATCCGCAGGCGGTCCCGTCCCATCTCTCACCGCGCACGATGGTCACCGATCGCCCGCTGACGATCGCGACCCGATCGCTGCTTCGCGAGCTGACTCCGGTGAGGGCCTCATCGATCAATCCGCGCGGTTCGCGCGCGCAGATCTCGCAGTCGATGTCGTCGTCGTTCGCGACGGGCTCTGCCGAGTCGCACTCCGAGTCGTTCTCGGAGTCGTCTGTCTCGGAGCCGCGTGCCGCTCGCGGGACGCCGCTGCCCCCCGCGCTCCAGACCGCTGATTCCGGCGCTCGCACCAACGCGCTGATCGCCGATGACGTGATGCGAGCGGCCGCGATGATGGAGCTGCCGCCGCTGCTCCGCGCCGACGGAACGCCGCTGCCGCCGTTCAAGCTCTCCGAGTACGTCGCCCCGGGTCAGGACCTGGCGAGCGTGATCGGGGGGCACACGCAGTCGAAGCACGTCGCCGACGTGGCCATCGAGTCGAGAGGTGCCCGCTGGGTGATCGGCGTGTTGCTGGTCGCCGCGATCATCGGCACGATCGCCGCGTGGGCGATCGCCCGCCGGGGTCCGGACAATGATCGGATGCTCGACTTCCACGCGCCCGTGACGCCGGTGGTCGCGAAGGAAGCCCCGGTCGTGGTGCCGCGGGAACCCGACGTGAAGGCGCCCGAGGTCAAGACCGAGGAGATCGTCGCCGCGCCGGAGATCAAGCCCGAGGACCCGCCCGCACGTGAGCCAATCAAGCTCGAGCCGTCGCCGGTTCCGGCGGTCGCGCCGGGGCGTCCGGGGACGCGGCGTCCGCTCGTCAAGAAGGAACCGGGCACGCTGCGCGCGAACTCCGCACCGTGGTCGTACGTCAGCGTCGCCGGTCAGAAGCAGTCGACGCCGGCGAAGTTCACGCTGCCGCCGGGCAAGTACAACGTCGTGTTCGACAACACGGAGAACCGGATCTCGAAGGTCTGCCTCGTCGAGTCCGGCAAGGTCAGCACCTGCACCGCGAACCTCGAGGAAGACAACTAGTGCGCACGGTCCTCGTCGGTTGCTTGCTCGCGAGCTCGATCGCCTCGGCGAATCCCGACGAACCCACGAAGGAAGACGCTCAGCTGGTGCTGCTCAACGCGAGCAGCAAGCTCGGCGACAGCGGCCAGATCGACAAGGTCCGCCGCGTGCTCGACGCGAAGGGCATGCTGATGAAGCTGCCGGATCGCCTCGAGGCAGCGCTCGACGGGCGGACGATGAGGATCGGCGACATCGAGACGATCCGCGACGCGTACACCAAGCTCGAGTTCGGGACCGCGCTCGAGATCGTCGACGCGAACGAGACCCGGATCCTCGAGAACGCCGGCGGCGGTGACCCGATCCCCGCGATGGCCGAGCTCGCCGAGTGGCGCGGCATGATCGCGGCCGGCATGGAGCACCCCGACGAGGCGATCAAGTGGTTCCGCGCCGCGGTCCGGCTCAACCCGACGTGGTCGCCCGACAAGAAGCTCGCGAGCGCGCGCGTGCGGCCGTTGATCAAGAAGGCGCGCAAGCCCGTCGAGGAGACCGGCAAGCTCCGGATCGATTCGGACCCCGAGAACGCGATGATCCAGGTCGACGACGGCAAGCCGCAGCAGCTCGGGGACAAGCTCACGCTCGAGGCCGGCTATCACCTCGTGCTGCTCACCGCCGAGGGCCGGACGACCTACGCCGAGATGGTCGATATCGTCGCCGACAAGACCTACAAGCTCGAGATCTCGCTCGGCAAGGAACGCAGCGCCGACAAGGCAGCGAAGCTGATCGATGCAACGGTGACCGCACCTCCCGGCCAGTCGCGCCTCAAGAAGGCGAAGGCGCTGTCGGAGGTCGCGAACGGCACCACGCGCTTCCTCATCGTCGAGGAGAGCACCGACGAGAAGCTGACGCTGCGGTTCTACGACGTCGGCTCGAAGAAGGTCAGCAAACCGTTCGATCTGATGAGCGATTCGTCGTCGAACGGCATCGCGCGCAAGCTCGTCGCGGCGCTCGATCCCGACAACATGATCGAGCCGGCCAGCGTGATGATCGTCGAGAAGCAACGCAGTCAGCGCTGGTACGAGCGCTGGTATGTGTGGGCCGGGATCGCCGCAGTCGCGGGCGGCGGTTTCATCGGCTACCAGTACATGACCCGCGAGCCGACGACGGTGCGAGGCTTCTGATGCGCGCGGTGATGCTCGCCCTGTTGCTCGGCTCCGTGGGATGTACGGAGAAAGCGATCGACCTGCGGCTGGCGTGGCCGGACGCCGGCAGCGACGTCGCGAACATGGACGTGTCGTGCGTCAACTCCGTCCACGTCCTGGTTCAGGGCGAGATCTTCGAAGACTTCACGAGCGCGTGCGTCGAGGTGACGAACCCGACCTCGTACGCAGATCTCCAGGCGCAGATCCGCGGGAAGCTCGACTCCAACCTGCCCGACAACCCGATCGCCATCGAGGTCCGAGGCCAGGCCGGTGCGATCACCGGGAATTGTGGCAGTGGCATGAACGTGTTCTACGCGGGGGCCAACTACACCGGCGACGACACCACCACGCTTCGCGTCGAGGGTTCATTGGATTGCTCGGCGCTGGCCCCGGGAGGCACGTTGGCCGTGCGGCCGATCGACTTCATCGCACTCGCGAAGACGCCTGCGAATACGGATCCCGTGTGCACGACGATCACGGGGGAGGCCACCCTCGATCTCGGCCTGATCCGTCCGACCAACATCACGGCCGGCGAGTACCCGAGCTCGATCATGGAGTACGGCGATACGATCGCGCCAGACGGGACCGGAGTCGTGCAGTTCGACGCGATGGGAACGCCATTGCCGACGTCGTGCCTGGCGGCGTCGGAGTCGCTGACCATGTTCTCTGCGAGCTGCATCTATCCGAGCAACCCGCGGATCTGCGCACAGGCCGGCGAGGTCGAGTTGCCGATCCTCAGGGACACCGACAGCTACGTGTCGATCGACAACGCGTACTTCGCCGACTATCCGGTGATCGTGCTCGGCATCGTCTACGACAGCGTCACGCGGCGACCTGTCGCGGGAGCCACGGTCGAGCTCGGCGAGAATCGCGGTGCGGTGGTCTACGCGAAGCCGACCAACGGTCCGCGGATGGAGCCGATCGACGGTGCGACCACCACCGACGCGTCGGGCGTGTTCGTCGCCTACCTGTACGAGCCGTCCGTCGCCACGGTTGCCCAGGGGGCGTCGATGAAGTCGATGCGAATCGGTGGTGTGACTGGTTGGGGCTCGGCCGTGATCGTGCCGCTCCGGTGAGCTAACGTACGCGCGATGTTCGCGCGCACCGGACTGTGGCGCCATGCCGACTTCATGCGGCTGTGGTCGGCGCAGATGTTCAGCGCGTTCGGCTCGCGGATCACGCGCACCGCGCTGCCGATCATCGCCGTCGCGACGCTCTCCCAACCGGAGTGGGTCGTCGGCGCGTTGATGGTGGCGCAGCTCGCACCGGGCATCCTGGTCGGGCTGACCTGCGGCGGGCTCATCGATCGCACGAGCAAGCGCAAGCTCCTGGTCGGTGCCGACATCGTCCGCGCGCTGACCGTGGCGTCGCTGACGATCGCGTGGCTGCTCGGCATCCTGTCGATGGTGCACGTGATCATCGTCGGTACGCTGGTCGGCGGGGCGTCGGCGCTGTTCCAGATCACCGACAACGCGTATCTGCCGGCGTTGATCCCGAAGCAGGATCTCGCCGAGGGCAACGCGAAGCTCGAGGCAACCGAGGCGATCGCCGAGATCACCGGACCGGCGACTGCGGGTGCGTTGATCGCCGCGTTCGGTGCACCACTCGCGGTGGCGATCGATGCGCTGTCGTACGTCTGGTCCGCGCTGCGGCTCGGTGCGATCAAGGCCGTCGAGCACGTGCCTCCGCCGCAGGTCTCGGCGTCGATGACGGCGTCGCGCCGTGGTCACGATCTCCGCGTCGGGCTGCGCGTCGTGTTCGGGCATCCGATCGTGCGGCCCATCGTGCTCTCGCACATGGTGTGGGCGATCTCGGGCGGCTTCTTCATGGCGCTGTACACGCTGTTCCTCCTGCGCGAGCTCGCGATCTCCGAGACGATGTTCGGCGTGATCGTGGCAACCGGCGGCATCGGGTCGCTGTTCGGCGCGATGCTGTCTCGCCGGATCGTGGCCAGGTTGGGGCTCGGCAGAGGGCTGGTCACGATGTCGGCGATGTCGCTCGTCTGCGCGCTGCTGATCCCGCTCGCCGGATCGAGTGCCGCGACCGGTGGCTCGTTCTCGGTGGCGATCGCGTTTCTCTGCGCGCACCAGTTGCTCAGCGACGGCTTCTCGGTCGCGTTCGTGATCCAGGCGGTGACGCTGCGGCAGACGGTGTTGCCGCGCAACGTGCTCGGGCGCGCGAACGCGGCGATCCACGTGTTCACGTCGGGGCTGTTGCCGATCGGTGCGGCGCTCGCGGGCGTGATCGCCGAGCTCGCCTCGACGGAGATCGCGATCTGGATCGGCGTCCTCCTCGGCCTCGTCGCGCCCGTGTTCCTGCTTCCGCTGCGGCACTTGAAGGAGATGCCCGCGGCGGCGGACGACGGCGCAGATGTCGGTCTAAACACGCTTCAGGCCTAGAAGACCGGGCGATCCACCGAGTTATCGAGGGTAGACCGAGCGGTCACCTGTCGCGTTGATACAGACCATCGACACCGGATGCGCTGGCCACCTTGGCCGCGCTGATCGCGGTCTGATCGAGTCCAAAGGAATCGTCATGCGCCTCCCCCTCGTTGCCTCTCTTATCGTCACTGCGTTCTCGTCGTTTGCCTCGGCGGATGCCCGCTTCGCTCAGCCTCCTCCCGGTTCCGCACCGCGCGTCGCGCAGGTCGATCCGTGGGAGCACACGGAAGACCTCCCGCCGGTCATGGTCGATCGCGATACGGTTCGCGCGAAGCTCGCGGCGAATCGCCAGGCGAACCTCGGCCGGTTCCGCGCGTACCAGAACGCGGGTGTGTTCCCGAGCAACACGTATACGCAGGCCAAGCTCAACGTCTGGCTCGACGAGCAGGGTCACTTCTGCGCGGCCGCGACGATCATCCGCAACTCGGGTCAGGTCGAGCTGGCGAACACCGTCGCCGAGCGGAGCAACTTCATCCGCCTCGGTGATGTCACGCAGGGCCCGGTGATGGATTGGATCCTGACGTCGGGTCTCACGCAGGTCGAGATCGCCGCGATCCAGGAGCCGTTCGAGGGCGTTGGTGGCGGACGGATGCGCGAGCCGATGCCGCAGCCGGTGGCCGTGGTCGACCCCGGGCTCCGCAAGCGCGAGGACGCTCGCCTGAGGGCGAAGTACAAGCAGGTCGAGGCGCAGATCCTGAAGCAGGCCGCCGCGAGCCTCGACGCCGCGACGGATCGCCTGATGAGGAACCCGGCGCTCGCGTCTCAGCTGCTCAACGGCTGATGCCGCGAACCACGGCGTCGAGCACGTCCACTCCCCAGGCGAGCCCGGCGATGGGCACGCGCTCGTCGTGACCGTGGAACATGTCGGCGAACCGGATGCCGGAGCCGCGCTCGATCTTGACCGGCGAGAAGCCGTACCAGCGTGCGCCGGTCTGCGAGAAGTACTTCGCGTCGGTGAAGCCCGGGATCAGATACGGGATCACCACGGCCTCGGGCTCGCGCCGATTGATCTCGCTGCGGATCAGATCGAACAGCGGTGACTCCATCGGCTCGGTCACCGTCGGTGGACACGACTTGATGATCTCGAGCTCGACCTCGGGCCCGAGCACGGTGCGCAGCTCGCGCAGCAGATCCTCGTCGGTCTGACCCGGTAGCGTCCTGCCGTCGATCTCGAACTCGGCGACACCCGGGATCACGTTGGTCTTCGAGCCGGCGCGAACCACGGTGGCGGCGGCGGTGTTGGCGAGCAACGCCGAGAAGCCGCGCGCGGTGGACATGTTCGGCAGCAGGCGGGTGATCCGCGACAGCAAGTGCGGGCGGCCGAGCAGCTTGACGAGCGGCTGGAGCAGCGCGGGTTGCTGGCTGCGCACGGCGTCGATGAACTTCTCGACGTACGGTGTGGCGTGGACGGGCAGGGTGGTGCGGCCGAGCGCAGCGAGCGCTTCACCGAGGCGCGTGACCACGCTGTCCTGGCGCGGCATCGAACCGTGGCCGGGCTCGCCGGTGATCCGGGCGCGCACCCAGCAGAAGCCCTTCTCGGCGATCTGGATCGGATAGAACGTCGTGTCGCCGAGGTGGAGCGAGAAGCCACCGGATTCGCCGATCGCGTACTCGGCTTCGACCTTCTCGCGGTGCTGCTCGACGAGGAAGCGCGAGCCGAGATCGCAGCCCGCTTCCTCGTCGGCGACGGCCGCGAAGATGATGTCGCGATCGAGAGGTCCCGAGCGAGCGAGGCCGCGCATGATCGCGGTGCACATCGCGGCCATGTTCTTCATGTCGATCGCGCCGCGGCCCCACAGGCAGCCCTCGAACTCCTCGCCGGAGAACGGCGGGCGGCGCCACTTGGTGGGGTCGGCCTCGACGACATCGAGGTGTGCGGTGAGGAGCAGCGGCGGCAGCTTGCCGGTGCCGCGATGGCGAACCACGAGGTTGGTGCGCAACGGCTGCGCTTCGAGCAACTCCGGCGTGTAGCCGACCTCGGAGAGCTCCTTCGCGAGCACGTCCGCGCAGGCGCGCTCGTTGCCCGGTGGGTTGGTGGTGTCGATGCGCAGCAGCGTTTGACAGATTCGCTTCGCGTCGTCGGCCAGATTCACCGCGGCACTCTACACGTGCGCTATCCTGCGCCGGTGGCTATCGGTGTACAGAGTGTCACGGCCTTCGTTCCTCGCTCGCGTGAACAGTGCTGGGGCGTGTTCGTGGATGCAGCGAAGCTTCCACTCTGGGTGCCGGGGCTCCGGCGAGCGCAGGTGTTAGCGACGGAGCGCAAGCTGCCGTCCGAGATTCACTTCGAGTTCGCGAGCTCGCGCGTCTACACGCTGACCTACAGCTACGACGTCGAGAAGCGAGAAGCTCGCTGGCAGCCGAAGCTGGGCAAGCGCGATGGCGTGACCGGTTCGGTGCGGTTCGATGGCGCCGAGGGCGGCACGCAGATCACGTACAGCCTCGAGCACGGCGAAGGACGCAGCTCGTCGGAGCGCGAGCTCGGCGACCTGCAGAAGCTGGTCGACGCCTTCGTGGCCTGGATGCGGGACGAGAAGTGAGCGCGCAGCTCCTCGCTGCGATCCTCGAGGATCTCGACGACGACGCGCCGCGGCTGGTCTACGCATCGGCCGCAGGCGCAGGGCGATCGCGGCGAGCTCATGCAGTTGCAGTAGCTGTCGGCCGCGCCGGTGTGGTGAAGCCGAAGCCGGCACCGAAGAAGGCCGCGCCGAACAAGCGGACCTGACGTCGCGGAGATACGTCCCGGAATGCGAGTAAACACGGGGAACGGCTCACAAGGCCCCGTGCACATACTGCTGCGTGCACCCGAAGCACTTGGTGGTAGTGGCGACGCTCGTCGCTTGCGGCGATCCCGACGAGACGATCCAGGTCGAGACGGGTGAGTTGATCGGTCGCGTCGAGATCTCGGCGGAGGTCCCCGCAGGCGACTGCCTGGTCGTGCTCGAGGGTTCTCCTCTCGGCGCGCGGTGCGATGGTGCCGGCGCGTTCGATATCATCGGCGTGCTACCGGGGCGGTGGGATCTTCGCGTCGTCGCCGATGCGTCGACCGCGCTGCCGTCGCGGCGCGTCGCGGCCGCGGCGAACCCCGGGTTCGTCACCGATCTCGGGCCGATCCGGCTCGCACTACCCGGTGCGATCGGTGGTCGCGTGGTGGGCGTGACGGAAGGCGTGATCGTGGTGCCCGCGTTCGGCATCGTCACCGCGCCGAACGACAACGGCGGCTACTTGCTCGAGGGCGTTCCACCCGGCGTGCACGAGGTGGTGTTGATCTCGGGAACGCAGAGCGTGAGCCGCAACGGCATCACCGTGCTGCCGGGCAAGCCGACGATCGCGATCGATCTCGATGGCGGGCTCGGAGTCGAGGTCGCGACCGAGGTCTCGGGGACGGCGCTGCGCGCGAACCGAGGCAGTGGAGGCCACGGCGGGTTGACGGTCGAGCTGATCGACGCGGCGACCGGCGTCGTCGCGATCTCGACGGAGACGGTCGCGGACGGTGGGTTCACGTTGCCGACGGGCCCGGGCATCTTCGCGGTGCGTGCGCGCGACGGTGACTCGCCGATCACCGCGGTGATCCCCTCGGTGGTGCCCCACGGCAACCTCCCGCTGGTGTTGCCGTCGCCGCTCGTCGTGTTCCCGCTCGGCGATCTCGATCGCGATGGGCTCGATGACGGGACCGATCCGGACATCGACAACGACGGCGTCGAGAACAGCATCGACGCGTTTCCGTACGATCCGGCCGAGTCGCTCGACCTCGATGGCGACGGCCTCGGCGATCGCGCCGACATCGCGACGATGGGAGCGGCGATCGATACCCAGAATCCAACGCCGGACGCCGATGGCGATGGCTTGTTCAACTTCGAAGACATCTGCAAGTTCGTCGCGGATCCGGCGCAGACCGACAGCGACGGCGACGGCATCGGCAACGCGTGCGACAACTGCCCGGCGATCGCGAACTTCGATCAGGCGGACAGCGTCGGCAACGGCGTCGGCAACGCGTGCCGCTCGTGCAACGGCAACGAGGCGTGCCCGCTCGGGCAGACCTGCCAGCAGGGGGCGTGTGTCGAGTGTACGTCGAGCGCGCAGTGCAACGGCGAGGTCTGCGTCGACGGTGGCTGCGAGCCGTGCTCGGGGAGCGTCGCGTGCGAGTCGGGGCTGTGCAACCCGCAGGTCGGGGTGTGCCAGGAGTGTCTGGTCAACCTCGACTGTGGTGCAGGGGCGGGCTGCGTCGCGGGGCGCTGCTTCGCCGGCTGCGATGGAGATGGGGACTGCGCCGGCTCGTTCTGCGTCGGTCACGTCTGCGTCGCATGTCGCGACAACGGCGATTGTCCGAGCAACGAATACTGCGACGCCGGGCTCTGCCAGCCGCAGTGCAGCGTCAACGCGAACTGCTCGGGTGGCCGGATCTGCGATCTCGACACCCGGACGTGCGAGCTGCCGTGTGGCGCCGGGTGCCCGACGGGCCAGACCTGCACGCCTGGCAACATCTGCGAGGCGACCTGCGATCTGAGCTTCCCGTGCCCCGGCGGTCAGGTGTGCACCGCCGGCGTGTGCGGACCGGCGTGCGTGACCGAGGCGCAGTGCGGCGCGCTCGAGACCTGTCAGCTCGGTGAGTGCGTGCCCTCGGGCGCGTGCAACCTCGATACGGATTGTTCGCCGAGCGAGATGTGCGGGCAGTTCAACACCTGCATCGCGCGGCCGACCTCGTTCGATCCCGCGGCGGGTGCGTTCACGTGCTCGGGTGCCTGCGACTGCAAGCTCGGCGAGCTGTGCAGTGCGGGTCATTGCTTGCCCGATACGGTGCCGACGCGGTTCGTCGCGGCGAGCAGCAACGGCAACGGACTCTCGGCGGGCTCGCCGACGAGCTCGTTGACGACCGCGTTCACGAACCTGGTCGCCGGTGACCTGATCGCGGTGCGCGCGGGCCAGACGATCACGACGACCACCACGCCTCCGACGATCGCCGCGTCGAACGTGCGCGTGCAGGGTGGCTACACGGTGTGCAGCGCGACGCGCTGGGTCCGCGACCCGACGCAGTTCTCGCGGCTGCAGACGACCCAAGCCAACACCACCATCTTGTCGCTCGGCCAGAACTTCGCGGTGCCGACGTCGAACCTGGTGATCAAGAACCTCGAGCTGGTCGGGGACAATTCTGCGGGTGCCCTCGAGGCCGAGTTCACGCCGAACCTGCGGATCGAGAACGTGCGGCTCGACGTCTCGTTGTCCAATCCCGCGCTCGGGATCCACGTGCGGTCGAGCACCGGTGTCGTGCTCGATGGCATCGAGGTGCTGCCGGCGAACGTGTTCGTGCCGCTCGTCCCGATCCGGGTCGAGTCGTCGTCGGGCACGATCCGGAACCTTCACTTCCAGCAGATCACGGGGGCGGTCAACGTCACGGGGCTTCACGTGCTCGCGCCGATCGGCCCGATCTCGATCAGCAACGTCACGCACGAGCTGTGGTCGTACTTCAATCAGAGCCAGCTCATCCATGTCCAGAGCTCCACGCTCGCGCCGGTCTCGATCACCGACTCGCAGTTCGTGCCTGCGGTCAGCGTCGGTGGCGGCGGGTTCGCGCACATCCACGTCGAGGACTCCGCGGCTGTCTCGATCGCGGATTGCTCGCTCGACAGCACCGGCTTCCTCGATCCCGAGGCCGCGAACTCGTCTCGGTTCAGCCCGGTGTGGTTCGACAACTCCGCAGGCTCGATCGATCGCTTCACGGTCGATCTGCCCGCGATCACGAGCAACTTCACCGTCACCGGGTTCTATGTGCTGGGGCCGCGGGGCGACGTCACCATCCGCGACTCGGTGGTCTCCGGGCGTGGTGGCGCGATCACGCAGCTGATGGCGATCGAGGACGTCGTCGATTCGACCACGGTGGTCGAGCGCTGCGACTTCTCCTCGATCCAGAGCGGCACCACGCGGACGACCGGCCTGTTCGCCGACAACTCGACGTTCGTCGTGCGCGAGTCGCGGTTCGACGTGCCGGGGACCTCGCAAACCGTCCTCGGCTTCGACGTGATCACCGGTGTGCGTGGCCGGATCGAGCAGTCCCGCTTCCTGTCGCACGGCACGCCGACGGTCACGTTGACCTCGGTGGGTGGCCGGCTCGCCGGCGATTCGACGCTCGAGCTCTACAACAGCTGGCTCGTCGCCAACGGCCCGGCATCGCAGTTCAGCGCCGGCCTCTGGCTCGACAGCGACTTCAACCTGCGCGCGGTCGGCAACACGATCGAGGGCGCCGGGACGGCCGGCCAACCCGGTGAGTCGATCGGGGTGCGGTGCGAGGCGAGCTCCGGCCAGGGGCAGACGTTGTGGTCGTCGAACATCATCGATGGTGGGCTCGCCGCGAATCACTTCATGGTGCGCGACACCACGGTCAGCTCGTGCTCGAACCCCGCGAGCTGGGACCACGCGTACTTCGCGTTCCGCGGGGCGGGCGTGCGCAACGCGACGGCGAACGAGGTCGCCGACAACATCGCGACGGGCAGTGCGACCTGTCAGATCCGCGACGCGACGACGTGCTTCGCGACGAACAATCCGGCGACAGGCTTCACGCTCGCGAACGGTTCGCTGTGCGCGAACACCGGCGCGCAGGGCACGCGGCTCGATGGCTCGACGATCCTGCTCGACCTCCTCGGTGGTGCACGCGTCAAAGGCGGCACCGCCGACATCGGAGCCGAGGAGCATCAGTGAACCTGCGCGTGATCGCGCTTGCGGTCGCGCTCGCGTGCAGGGCGGTTCGCGCGGACCCCGATCTGCGGGTCGCGGCGGACGCCTCCGCGCACTTCGAGGCGGGTGTCGCGCTCGCGAAGCGCGGGAACCACGCGGCCGCCCTCGCGGAGTTCGAGAGGGCCTACGCGCTGGTGCCGCAGTGGGAGTTGCTGTTCAACATCGGCGTCACGCAGCGCACGCTGTTCCGGTACGGCGCCGCGATCAAGACGCTCGAGCGCTACCTCGCCGACGGTGGGGCCCAGGTGCCTGCGGATCGCCGCAAGCGCGTCGAGTCGGAGCTGCTCGAGGTTCGCAAGCTCGTCGGCGAGCTCGAGATCGCCGTCGCTGGGGGAGGGCGGGTCGAGATCGATCAGGTGTTCGAGGGCGAGGCCCCGTTCGCGGCCCCGATCCTCGTCGCGCCGGGCAGTCACACGATCCGCGCGAGCCGCGGTGCGGCGGTGGATCTCAAGACGATCACCGTGGTGTCCGGAGAACGCATCGCGCTCCGCCTGGTACCGCAGGCCGCACCGACCACGGGCCGGTTGACGATCACCACGCGGCCGGCGAAGGCACGGCTTCGGATCGATGGTGGCCCGCCGGTGGGATCGCCGTGGACGGGTGTGCTCGAGCAAGGCGGGCATCGGATCACCGCCGAGCTCGCGAAGCACCGAACCGAGGTTTCGGAGATCCGGATCGACGCGGGGCAGGATCGGTCGCTGACCGTCGAGCTCGTGTCGACGGCCGCGCCGTACAAGCCTTGGTACCGGCGGCCGGTGGTGTGGATCGCGGTCGGGGTGGGCTTCGCTGCGGCTACCGGCGGTGTCGTCTACCTCGCACAGCCGGAGGACGCCGATGTCGTGTTGCACTGGCCGTAGCGCGTTCGCTGACGTGACGACAGGCGAGCTAACCCCAGAGCTCACCTCGGTTGACCTCGACCTTCCGGCTTCGCCGGAAGATTCTCTGTCCTCCGGGTTGAGCTCAGGGAGTAGGAGTTCGCGCTGTCGCGCTCACCCGGTCGATTGTATTCGGGGTCCCCGGCTCGAA